>JBAURA010000159.1:0-1946 GCA_049580985.1 Chloroflexia bacterium | reverse complement strand
CTCGCTCGGTGAGCGGCTCTGCCTGGCTGCTATGCTGCGCCCTGTACACCGCGCGCACCACCTCTTCCACGCCCGCAGCCCCCTCGCGCAGCTGCGCCCGCTCGGCGATAGATTTCAGCAAGTTGGCCTTATCAATAATCATGGCATACTATCGACGGTAGACGGTAGACGGTAGACGGTAGTCGATGGACGATGGACAGTCACGCGTCATTCGTCACTGGCTCAAGAACAAGAGAGAGTAACGCCAAAACTCCGCCGACCCAATCCCCCTTGTCATTCTTCACTGCGTTCAGCATACAAACTTGTAGTTGGTTCGCGCAACCAACCATCTAACCTACCCATGCACTCTTTTCATACAGGAGCCTTACGCCTTACGTTTTACGTTTTACGCTCCTACAGTCCACCGTCCATCGTCCCCCATCCATCGTCCCCCATCATCCCCCAAGCACAAGTGCCGACCTGGGCAGCACGGCCGCCCTGAGCGCGCCCTGCTGGACCGTATAAGTGTGCCCTTTCCATACATCCGTTAGTATAGCGCCGTCCTGGAATAGCTCACCGACCGGGATTATGGGTTCCTCGGGGAGTTGGCCCTTATTGAATATCGTCACCACTCTATCGCCGTCCAGGTGGCGGGCCAGGGCGTAGATATTATCTTCCCCATATAGCGAAGTATACTGCCCCGACCTGAGAGCGGGGTGCTCGTGCCGGAGGGCGATGGCTCGCTTGAAGAAAGCCAGCAGGTCTATATCCCACTTGCTTTCCTCCCAGGGAAACGAAGCGCGGCTCAACGGGTCCTTGCCGCCCGGCAAGCCGATCTCGTCGCCATAGTACACGCACGGCGCGCCCGGATAGACCATCTGGAACAGAGTCGCCAGGCGCAATGCGCTCCCATCCCCGCCTGCTATCGTGAGGAAGCGCGCCGTATCGTGGCTATCGAGCAGGTTGAATTGCACGGCGGTCACCTCAGGGGGATAGAGTTGCAGCAGCGCGTCCACCTCACGTGCGAACGCGCCCGCCCCCAGGTGGCGCAGAGGCCACAAGGTTGAGCCTTGCACCAGGCGCGGGTCTGAGATCTTGTCGATGAAGAACTCCATACAAAGCTTGGTGAAGAGGTAATTCATCACGGCATCGAACTGGTCGCCCTGTAGCCAACGGCTGGCATCGTGCCAGATCTCGCCCACTATATAAGCCTCGGGGTTCGCGTTCTTCACTCGCCGCCGGAACTCCTGCCAGAATAAGTCGTCGTCTATGTCGGCGGGCACGTCGAGCCGCCAGCCGTCGATCCCGAACTCTATCCAGTACACCGCCACATCCAGCAGAAACTCACGCACATCCTGGTTGTCGGTGTTGAACTTGGGGAGGGCGTGCAGGTTCCACCAGGCGTCATAGTTTGGCTGCCTGTGCGTGTCGTAGGCGTGGAGAGGCCACCCCTTGACCCGGAACCAGTCCAGGTAAGGCGAATGCTGGCCGTTTTCCAGGATGTCGTTGAACTGGAAGAAGCCCCGGCTTGCGTGGTTGAACACGCCATCCAGTATCACCCTCATGCCGCGCTTATGCGCTTCGTCCAACAGGGTGCGCAGGGCGTCGTTGCCGCCCAGCAGAGGGTCCACTTTGTAGAAATCGTGGGTGTGATAGCGGTGGTTGGCAGTCGATTGGAAGATCGGATTGAAATAGATAGCATTTATGCCCAGGTCCGCCAGGTAATCAAGGCGCTCCACCACGCCGAACAGGTCGCCCCCCTTGAACCCGTGGGAAGTGGGCGGGCTATCCCACGTCTCCAGGTTGCGAGGCTTATGGAGGCGCTCGCTCTTGGCGAACCTATCGGGAAAGACCTGGTAAAACACGGCATCCCGCACCCAGGCGGGCGTCTGCACTTGCGTTTGCGTCATTGCTGCTTATACTCTCATTCTTAGTTGTCAGTTGTCAGTTGTCAGTTGTCGGTAGTC
>JBAURA010000158.1:0-8510 GCA_049580985.1 Chloroflexia bacterium | reverse complement strand
AACAAACACCCGGCCCACTTGGGCCGGGTGTTTGTTTTGCCCTATATTCAACCTTCTCGCCGGGCACGCATCCTGCTCATCATCCTGCAAAACCACAAGGAGGCCCCGCATGGTGAAGAAAGGACAGGAACAGGTCAGCGCCATGGACTCCCCTCGCCAGGGCGAGAAGCGCGACCCCAACGAACCCAAGATAAAGCACAAAGGCGAAGGCTCCCGCAGCCAGACCCGCGCCAAACCCCAGGCCGAAGGCAGTGGCGCTGACGGCACATAAGGAGGTACACCCATTCCCAAAGACGGACAGCACAACAATGACGCCCACGACTACGACAAGTCTAAAGGCCCGAACAACCCCGAGAAGAGCGTTGACATTACCACCGGCACTCCCAAGAACCAGGAGACTTACGCCGAGCAGGCCGCCACGCACGACAACCCCGGCAAGCAGGCCCCGCCCGCCCGCCGCGAGTGGAACGAAGACACCCGCGACAAGCCCACCATCGAGGATAGCCCGCGCGCCCGCGACTCCGATATAACCAGCGGCCAGAGCGGCAGCGATTCCAACGCAAGTAGCAGCACCAGGGGGCATTAGCCATGAACACCAACGAACCCTGGGAGCAGCACCCCGACAACTACCAGCAAGCCCTCAACCCCGAAGGCGGCGCGGGCCTCAACGTCGGGAATGTTGGCCCCCACCCCGAAAAGTCGGAGAACGTGCGTACGGCGTACGACATCAAAGCCCTCCACAATCGCTTGCAGGGCTTCACCGATGACGAGCTGAAGGGCATTCCCGTTATGCCCAGGGGTTCCCGCCTGGAACAGGGCGCGACCTACATAGACCTCCGCCAGAACGACCCGCAAGAGATCAGCGCCAGGGGCGACATGGAAGTAGGTCCAGGCAACTGGTACGTCCCCAAAACCGAGGTAGATTACATCACCTGGAACCGGCTCATCGGCGTTGACGAGCCGGAACGCACAGGGGAACAGTAAGCCATTCAACTCGGGGAGGTAGCATTCCATTGCTGATATGCTACCTCCTAGCGTTTACAACCCGTTCTGCCTTGCCGCAATATGGACATGAAGGTGATTTCGTTACAGATGTTGGAACCTCCAGGAGTTGGCATAGATTTCCAGGAACAAATGCCGCCTCCACAAGAATACTAAGAGTTAGATTCGCCGTTATGGCGTCGACCTTTACAGGTTGGAAGCATTTATAACCTATGGACGAACAATCTAAATCCACGTTCTTCGCTCAGACTCAGGCTCTGGAACACGATTTATATCAAGTCCTAGGAATATTGGATAGGCTTACGTCCGATGCTTCCCCAGGGCTTGACTCTTCCATTTCAAGAGAAGTTTCCATGGCTTCGCTACGTAACCTCGGAGCAATACTTCGCCGTAACCTTCAAGTACAACGGATTCTCCTGCTAGAGGTAAAGCGACGTGCTCTCGTTGATGAACAACTAACTAGGAAGCTGTCTAGGGAGCTGTGGACTACTCTCCGAGAGATTCGTTTGAAATGTCACGTTTTGTTTCCTGAATACTTAGATGTAGCGGAAGGAATATTAGTGCGCAGTTTTGGCCTCGATAGAGGTTTATGTGGCATAGCAGATGCAATGTTAAAGGATCTGTCTTTGCAGACTGGGGCTCGTTGGGATCGTTTCACGATCTTAGGTGGCGCAGAATTTTATGGTGATACAGCAAGGACGGACCTCATCCGTTTGAGGTTTCCCGATCTAAGTATTTGGAGCTTACCTATTGCCGCTCACGAGTTTGGACATTTCTTTGAGGCTTCCCAAGATAGTTTGCGCGAACTTCTCGATCGCGACAGGGAACTCGGGTCGCACTATCAACTTCATTTGCATGAATACTTTGCCGACCTCTTCGCAACCTATTTGTTAGGGCCTTCTTTTGCTTGTACATGTGTATTACTGCGTTTCGACCCAAGTGTAGCCCGATGGGATTGGGCTACGCACCCTAGCTCTGCCAAACGTATCTATTTCATTACTAAGACTCTGGAGAGGATGGACCACGCAAATGTAGACCAAGAATACAAGCTAATCTCCGACCGCCTACTAACCATATGGCGAGCACTTGGTAAAGCAGCAGGCCAGACTACAAAACTGGGGAAAGATGTAAGTACATCGCTCGATCAGCTACATGATGAACTCTACAGCCAGCTAATGGAACAGATTCCTGGACCATATAACGGCTGGTCACGAGCTCAGCAGGTTGCTGATCAGCTTCAAGCTGTAATAGTTCGTACTACAACAGAAACAGAATACTCAGCGCACCATGAAGACTTTATGAGAGACGCTAAGATCAATATCCCAGACTTACTCAACGCTGCATGGTTACTTCGGCTTCGATTTGAGTTCAGCGATTCTTTAATGGTTCAATCTCAGTCAGGTGACACTTTCCAGGTAGACCGAATCGCTCATCTTACATTCCAATGGTGCCAGGATTTGATCAGAATGCAGCCGCAGTTCTTGTAGGGGCAGTAAAAGCGAAGCCTGTTACAATAACACTAGATATGTGATCAATCCAAATGGCAAACAATAAGCCTTTCCGTCAATTGGATAGATGCGTCATTCCAGGATCGGAATGACGCATCTTTTCTTATGCCCAACCTCCCCGTGGGTTTTAGTTTATACTGAAGCGTTGCTAATCTGACGGTGGGAGGGATGTAACGCGCATGGACAATGTAGGTGACGGTTACCCCGATCTGCTGCCCTCTATCGACTTCTCGGCCAACCCCTACCCCACCAGGCGTAGCGTCCTCATGGCTCGCCGGGGCGTCGTCGCCACCAGCCAGCCGCTCGCGGTGCAGGCGGGCATCGACATGCTACAGCGCGGTGGCAACGCAGTCGACGCCGCCATCGCCACCGCCGCCGCCCTCACCGTGGTCGAGCCTACCTCCAACGGGATCGGATCGGACGCTTTCGCCCTCGTGTGGCATGACGGGCGCGTGCATGGCCTCAACGGCTCCGGTCGCGCGCCCCTGGCCCACTCCCTCTCCCGCCTCGTTGCCGCCGGGCACGAAAAAGTGCCCCCTCTAGGTTGGGAGCCTGTCACCGTCCCAGGCACTCCCGCCGCCTGGCGAGACCTGCACGCCCGCTTCGGCAAGCTGCCGTTCCCCGCTTTGTTCGAGCCTGCCATACAGTACGCCGAGCGCGGCTATCCCCTATCGCCCGTGCTGGCCGACTCCTGGGCGCGGGCTACCCACACCTATTCGCGCATGCATGCCCCGGAGTTCCGTGCATGGATGGCTACATTCGCGCCTTCTGGCCGCGCCCCACGCGCGGGCGAACTGTGGTCGAGCCAGGGCCACGCCTCCACCTTGCGCCGCATCGCCGAGTCTAACGCCGTCGACTTCTACCACGGCGATCTAGCCCGCGCCATCACGCGCTTCTCCCAGGCCACCGGCGGCCTGCTCACCCTTGACGATTTAGAACGGCACAAGAGCGCCTGGGTAGACCCCATCTCCACCGCCTACCGGGGCTACGACGTGTGGGAGATCCCGCCCAACGGCCAGGGCATCACCGCCCTCATCGCTCTCAACATCCTCGAAGGCTTCGACCTGGGCACCATGGCGCGCGACAGCGCCCAATCGTTCCACCTGGGGATCGAGGCGATCAAGTTAGCCTTCGCCGACGCCCACCGCTACGTAGCCGACCCCGACTTCGAGGACGTGCCTTTAGCTCGCCTCCTTGACAAAGACTATGCCCGGAGCCGGCGCGCCCTCATCGGCAACCAGGCCCTCCAACCCGCCCCAGGCGATCCCGATTCGGGCGGCACCGTCTACCTCTGCACCGCCGACGCCGATGGTATGATGGTCAGCTTCATCCAGTCCAACTACATGGGCTTCGGCTCAGGCGTGGTCGTGCCCGACACCGGCATCGCCCTGCAGAACCGTGGCGCTAACTTCAGCCTCGACCCTACCCACCCCAACCGCCTCCACCCAGGCAAGCGCCCCTACCACACTATCATCCCCGGCTTCCTCACGCGGGAGGGCCAGCCTGTCGGCCCCTTCGGCGTCATGGGCGGCTTCATGCAGCCGCAAGGCCACCTCCAGATGGTCGTCAACACCATCGATTACGCCATGAACCCCCAGGCCAGCCTCGACGCCCCACGCTGGCAGTGGACCCACGACAAGACCATCGAAATCGAATCCGACGCTGCCCCCAAGATCGCGGAAGGCTTGCGGTCGATGGGCCACGAAGTTGTCACCCAGGAGCCAGGCGGCGGCTTCGGCAGAGGCCAGATCATCTGGCGCTTACCCTCCGGGGCCTACGCCGCAGCCAGCGACAAACGCGCCGATGGCTACGCAGCCGGAATATAACGCAACGTCGGTAGCCGGAGGACGGTGAACTACTGTCATACCTCACTGGCTCATGTATAAAAAGAGTGCAAAGGTAGGTTAGATGCCTGGTAGCGCGACCCAACCAGGAGGTTGTCATTCTGAGCGAAGCGAAGAATCTCGCCCTTCACGTATGATCTTGGGGATACAGATTCTTCGCTTCGCTCAGTGGTACATCTTGCAAGTAAGGGTACGTTTGTAGGGGCGGACACACGGGTCCGCCCTGTGGTAATGCCGTCAAGATCGGGGTCAGGAGAGAGGCATACACACGGGTCCGCCCCTACGATGCTTTTTGCGTTCTGACAGTAACTTGCAAGATGCACCACTCAGAATGACAAAAGCAGGTCGGTTTCCATGTAGCCTTGCCCTCCTTTTATACTTGAGCCTTACGTCTTACGTTTTACGTTTTACGCTCTCACCGTCCACCGTGAGCACAAGGAGCCATATGCCCCAACGCACAGTAGGTATCCTGATCTTCGATGATGTCGAAGTGCTCGATTTCTGCGGGCCCTTCGAGGTCTTCGCCACCACCATCATGCCCGGGGCCGACCCCTTGCAAGGCGAGGAACCCCCCTTTCGAGTCTTCACGATAGCGGAGCGCCCGGCGACCATAACATGCCGGGGCGGCCTCCTCGTGCAACCGCACTACACCCTCGAAGACCACCCTCCGCTCGATATATTGATCGTGCCCGGCGGCTACGGCACGCGCCGCGAGGTCAACAACCCCCGCCTCCTGGACTGGATCGCCCGGCAGTCCCGCTCCACCGAGCTAACCACCTCCGTCTGCACAGGCGCGTTCCTGCTGGCGGCGCGCGGCCTCCTCGACGGCATGCCCGCCACCACCCACTGGGCCAGCATCGACCGCCTCCGCACCACTCACCCCGCCGTAACCGTCCGCGACAACGTACGCTACGTCGACAACGGCCACATCCTCACCTCAGCAGGCGTATCCGCAGGCATCGACATGTCCCTCCACATAGTAGCCCGCCTCCTCGGCCACGAAGTAGCCGACAACACGGCCCGCCGAATGGAATACGTTGGTGAATGGACAGTAGACGGTAGACGGTAGACGGTAGACGGTAGACGGTAGACCGTCATACATCATGTGTAACTTACGCTTTACGCGACAACCGACAACTGACAACCGACAACTGACAACCGTCCACCGTCCACCGTCCTCCCCACAATGCCCCACGACCCCTTCACCATAATCGCCCCCGACAAACGCGCCCATGCCGAGAGGATCTTCGACCTCGTCGCCGAGCAGTGGCGCGACGACCTGCGCGAGCAGTGCCGCCAGGGCCGCATCAACCACAGCCACTACGACTGGCAGACCTCCCGCGTCGGCATAGTAGACGGTAATCTCGTGACCCACTTCGGCGTCTACGATCTCACCGTGCGCGTTGGCGGGTCCCACGTTCGTGCCGCCGGCGTGAACCTGGTAGTCACCCACCCCGACTACCGCAAGCAGGGGTTGATGCCCAAGACGATCTGGGCCTCCATAGAAGCCATGCGCCCTGCCGGCTATGACCTCAGCATCGTGGCGAACGCGGTCGAGCGCTACTACGAGCGCTTCGGCTGGCGTGTGGCCTGGCCCGAGACCCACTACTTCATCGCCCCCGCCGACCTCCCCTCCGAGCGCCCCCGCCTCCGCATGCGCCGCTGGCACACCCGCCACCGCCCCGTTCTGGCCGACCTCTACAACGCCGAAAATGACCGCCTTACCGGCACCGCGGTGCGCCCCACCTTCCTCCGCACCAAGGAGCCTGGTGAGCTACACGGCTACCTCATGCTCGACCCTGCCGGTGCTGTCGTGGGCTATATCATCTACGACATAGTCAGCCGGGGCAGCGCCCTCTGGCATTATGACTCGGCGGGCGACCCCGACGAGCGTCTGCGCGTTCTCGGTATGCTCGCTCGCAAGCTCGATGTGGACGAAGTGCGCTTCAACCGCCTCCACCACCACTCACCCCTGGCCCGGCGCCTCCGCGCCCTCAATTGCTATGCCGAGACCCGCTACGCTCCCAGCGGCGGCTGGATGATCCAGGTCGTCAACCTCCGCTCCCTCTTCGAGAAACTCGCCCCGGAGCTATCCCGCCGCATCTCGCGCTCGCACCTCGCCACCTGGCGCGGCGACCTCCTGATCGCCACCCGCCACGAGCGCATAACCCTCCAAATAGAGAGGGCCACCATATCGGTAGCTCCCCCCGGCGCACAACCCCCGGAGCACGCCATCGAAGGTGGCGAAGAGATAGCCCTCCTCGTCATGGGCACCGAATCCCCCGCCGAGATCGCTTCCTCCTCAGGCACCACCCTCAAAGGCGCTGCCTCCGACCTCCTCCCAATCCTCTTCCCCAGGCAATACCCCCAGATGGGCAACGCCGACCTCTAACCCGCGCGGCACGAAACACGATGCATCATGTGTTGGACGGGGCCGTTCATGCTCCACACCATGCACGCGGCCCTCCAAAATGACTTTGCGGCGAGAATGTTACGCTCATTTTACAATAACCCCACGCCCACAAAGATGATAAGTGGTATAATGAGTGTGAGCCGCGTTACGTTGTGAAAGGAGAAAGGCCATGTCATTCGGGCCACCCGAGCTAATTCTTATTCTAGTGATTGTACTGATCATATTCGGGGCGGGGAAGTTACCGCAGGTGTTCAGTTCATTGGGCAAAGGTGTCAAGGAGTTTCGTGAGGCCTCCGAAGATAAGCCCGAGACCCCCAATATCCCGCCGCCCGTCCCTACGACCACCAGCACCCCCACTGCCATGCCCCCCGTAATCCCCACCAACACCAGCCCAGAGGAACAGACGAAGCGCTAGCGTGAACCGCAAAACGTGAAACGCGAAACGCGAGGCGCGATACACCTAAATAACTTGGTGAACCTTGGCGCTCTTGGCTCCTTGGCGGTTCCGTCTCTTACGTTTCGCGTTTCGCGCTTCGCCCTAGCATCCCCAAACACGCCTCCAGCACCCGCTCAGGCGTGATACTCGCCAGCGAGGGGCACAGCAGGCACGTTGCCCACTCGGCCAGCGTGATCCCCCCAACCAGTGGGAAGCGGCACGCGCATGGCAGTGGCGACCTCACCACCGCGTAATCTACTCCTTCTTTTCCTGCGGGCACCCACGGGCGGTAGCTGCGCGGGTCCGTCGGCCCATATATCCCAACGACCGGCGTGCCCGTGGCAGCGGCTATGTGCAATGGACTGGAGTCGTTCCCCAGGAAAAGCGCGCACTTCCTTACCAGGGCCGCCGTCTCGCCTAGCGTAGTATGCCCAGTAGCGTTGATTACGTGAGCGTGCGTGCCCGCCGCGATCTGGGCGGCGAGGGGCGCATCGTCCTTCCCGCCCATCAGCACTACCCTGACCCCATCCCCCAATCTGTCGTGCAGCCCGCTCGCCACCCGCGCGAACCGCTCCGGCCCCCACTGCTTGCGCCCCCACAGCCCCTCGCCCCCCGGGTGGATGCCCACCAGCAGCTCGCCCGGCCCGACCCTGTGCCTGTCGAGCCAGCTTTGGGCGCGCTCCTCCTCTTCCGTCGTAGGGCAGATACGCAGTGCCATCTCCTCCACAGGTATGCCCAGGCGGCTCACTGCATCATTGTAATGCTCGACGGCGTGCCTCTTACGCCACTCCCGCCCCGCCCCCGGCACAAGCCACCACAAGCGCGGCAGGTTCATCTCACTCCTGCGCGGTATGCCACTCAAGAATGTGATCCACCAGGCATAATTGCAGAACTCCACCGCCAGGTCGAACCGCGCGCGCCGCAGCTCCCAGAACAACCTGAGCACCTGCCTCAACCCCGGCCAACTCTGGCGCGTAGGCCAGAATAGCACCTCATCGACATCGGGGTTGGAGCGCAAAATCCCCGCATTTGTAGGGTAAACCAACGCCGTCACCTGCGCACCTGGATAGCGCCTGCGAAGCGCGTGTATAGCCGGGGTGGCGAACAGCGTGTCTCCTATAGGCAGGAGCACAAGAAGCAAAATGCGCATTTGCTCCTATCATACACGATTCGGAGCAAATGCTATCCTCCCGATGGCAGACGGTAGACGGTAGACGGTGGACGGTGGACGGTGGACGGTGGACGGTGGACGGTGGACGGTGGACGGTGGACGGTGGACGGTGGACGGTGGACGGTGGACGGTGGAC
>JBAURA010000157.1:0-4712 GCA_049580985.1 Chloroflexia bacterium | reverse complement strand
AAGGCGACCACTCCTTCTTATTTCTACAATTCTTGGAACTTCTACCGCTTACCCAGGTAAGACAACGGGTTGCGGTAGCTGCGCGACGACCCCACCTTCACCATGAAGTGCACGTGCGGCCCCGTTGAGCGCCCCGTCGAACCTACGTTCCCGATTAGCTGGCCCCTGCTCACGTGCTGGCCCACGTACACCCTCGGCTGGCGTATCATATGCCCGTACACGGTGGTCAACCCGTTCCCGTGCTCTATAAACACGGCATACCCCAACCCATCGGTGCGCCATCCCGACCATATCACCGTCCCTGAGCCTGCCGCATAGATGTTGTTGCCCGCCGGCGCGGCCAGGTCAACCCCATTGTGCCTGCCGCTGTAGTACTGCGTGATCACAAAGCTCTTCAGAGGCCACCCAAGCGTACCCGACCCGCCCGTATACCCGACCTCAGGCTTGGCCGTCGGTTTGGGCGTAGCCGCGGGCTTCGGCGTCGGCGGCTTGGGTGCCAAAGGCTTGCTGGCACCCGTCTGCGGCTTGACCTCGGCGGGCTGGTCGTTTCGTGTCACCTCAGGCTTGCTGGTCTCCGCTTCCCTCTCCCTCTCGGCCTCTTTTGCTGCCGCCAGCCTGGCCGCCGCCACTTCGCCTGGAGGGCTGCCCCCCGGCACCACGATCAGCCTGTCAACCGGCAGCGTCCCTTCAGCCGACACGTTGTTGGGCGTGAAATCGAGGATCATCTGCGGCGATACACCGAATTTGTCGGCAACTGAAAACACCGTATCCCCGGTCTGCGTCCTGTATTCCATGCCCGCCACCGGCAGCACGCGCAACGACGTGCCCGGAGCCACATACGCAGGGTCCGGTACGTCGTTGGCTCGCACCAAAGTCGGCACGTCCACCCCAAAGCGGGCCGCAACCTTCTTCAGCGTATCACCTTTGCGCGTAACGTAAGTGATCGCTACCTCGCGCATCGGCATCATGCCGCCTGGCACCAGTATAGGCTGGCCCACCGTCAGCACTCCACCCGCCACGTTGTTCGGCCCGTAACCCGTCACCAGCGAGGGGTCTGCCTGGAACTTGCGCGCCACCGCGTCGACCGTATCCCCCGCCACCGGCACGTAGTACATACCGTCAATCGGCGGCACCTGCAACACGCGCCCCGCAGCCAGCTCTTCCGCCGAGTCCCAGATCCCGTTCGACCCCATCACCGTCTCCGGCAACACGTCGAACTTGGCCGCCACCGACTCGACCGTATCCCCGGCCTGCACCGTATAAGCCGTAACCGAGGTGCGCACGGTGGGCCGCTCAGATACCCGCCCGTCTCTCCCCTCGACAGGGGCCACGTATACAAACGAATTGCTGGCGGCATCCATGCCGCCAAGCTCGGTGCGCGGCAGCGTCAGAGCGTAGTCGTGGCTCTCAATAGCCTCCTCGCTCGCTTCGTCATCCAGGAAGTAGTCCGTGCCGTAGCTGTCCACGGCATGCAGGCCGTTGGGGAACGCCGACTGCACGGTCAGCGCCTTCAACCCACCAAAGGCCACCAACGCCCCCACCACCAGCAGGATCACCATGTGCGTCGCGTACCGGGTCGCCCAGCGCGCCGCCTGCCTGCGCGAGTTTTGCACCTCGGCAAGCTCGTCGTGCGCCCCTACAGGTCCTAGCCCGAACGCCTCCGGGTCGGCGCCTATCAACAGGCTAACCCGCCCGCGCGCCGACTGCACCTGCTCGCCCGCGATTTGCAGGCCCACAGCCAAGCGCGACTGCGGTACGTCGTGTACCTCGTCGTCTTCATAGAGGGGGAGAGTGCGGGGGACTATCGTCAGGAAGCGCTCGGATGAGCCTGGCTCGGCTTCCATGCCCGTGTCGCCCTCAATAAGCTGGCCCCCGGCGTTGGGCCGCGAGTTGAGATGAAGCGCCCCGTTAGTCTTACGAGTGGAAGTGCTGGGGCTGGCGATCCTGCCACGGGGGTTGCGCACCGCGCCCGATGACGAAAGAATAGCCGGCTGGCCGTTGTCAGCGGGAGATCGTAGCAGGGAGGTGAGGCTCTCTTGCGCGTCGCCTATAGCCTGGCGCTGGCGCGAGCCGGAGCGCGAACTCTTACCGGGTGATCGTGATAAGGAAGATTGAGATGATGCCTGGGTCGGCTCTACCGCCCCGTCTTGCTTGCCTTTGCGCGCAGAGCGATTGCCGCTCTTCTCCTGCACAACAGAATCCGCTTCCTCTCCTGTAGAGGTTTTGCCTCCCTTAGGCAAAGTAACTGCCATTTATAAAGTAGCCTCCTCGGACTGGCAAAGAATGGAGGTCGCACACTCGCAGCCTCCGTACCTGGCATACGCACAGAGCAATCATGTAAAACTATCTCATTCTACGTCGTAGAATGAAGGCGCGTATCCCAGTTATCCTGCTCATAGAGCAAGGGCCCACGCTATCCGCGTGGCGCAAGGGGCATAATACCCTATCCAGGGAGGCCAAAGCAAGCAATTTCGCACTTGCGGACCCCATAATACTACGAAAATACAGCAAATAACGTATCCCTCACCCGCAAATCCAATCCGCCATACCTGAATCACTCTTATTATCTGCCCAGGAGGAATGTGCTATGATAGTCCTATCATTGATTCGTCGGTGGAGGTGAAGCCATGGACACGAAGCTCTCCCGCCCCGCCGGTCACATCCCTGGCGATTTAGATCAACCGGCGGGTGAGAACGCAGGGCATCATGCTTTGTCCGCGTCTACGGCGCGACAAGTGTCCCTTAACGTGGAGGCACGGCCGTACCCACCCAGTTGGATAGATAAGCTGACCGATTGGGTAGGCCGCCTGCCGGTGCCGGCATGGGCCTTCTACATGGCGCTTGGCTTCGTCCTGGCGCTCCTATTGGTATCAACCGCCTGGGTTGGCGGAGCGCTGAGCTTGGACCTGGCTTTGGGCACTCTCGTGCTCGATTATTTCCTGTCGGCCATGACTTTTGTATATCTCCTGGCGCTGGTCCACTACCTCGATAACTCGGCGGCGGCGGCGCTGGCCCGGTTTCGCCCGGTGATGGCGGTTGATGATGCCGGGTACAACAAGCTCGCTTATCAACTCACCACTTTGCCTGCCCGCCCCACTCTCATCGCCTCCGTCCTGGGCGCGGTCTATGTGCTTGGTTCGCTCGTGGTAAGCATCCTTACCGATCCAATTCAGGACCTGGGCGCAATCTCGCCGGTCGTGCCGCTCGTGGAGGTCAGCTTCCGCACCCTGATCTATGTGCTAGTAGGTGTGGTGGTCTACCACACGGTACACCAACTGCGCACGGTCAACGAGATCTACACTAATTACACTCGCATCAATCTCTTTCAGCTTGGCCCAATGTACGCTTTGTCCGGCCTTGCCGCGCGCACGGCCATCGGGATTGGCATACCCACCTACCTGTGGTTCCAGGTCAATAGCTCATCCTCAACCGGGAATTCCCCGGCAGACATATTCGAGACAGTGTTTATAGGCATCATAATCGTCGCCACTTTCATCTGGCCGCTGTGGGGCGCCCACAATCTCCTCGAAAAAGAGAAGCAGCGGCTCCAGGACGAGGTAGCGCGGCGTGTCGAGGCCACCATAGCCACGCTGCACAGCCGGGTAGACACCGGCGATCTGAGAGATAGAGGGCCGCTGAAGGAAACCCTCGACGGGCTGGTGGCCGAGCAAGGTGTGATCGACAAGCTACGCACCTGGCCCTGGCGCACAGAGACCGTACGCGGCCTCGGCCTGGCCTTCCTCTTGCCGATAATTATCTGGGTCGTCCAGCGCGTCCTGGAACGCCTCGGCCTCTAAAGCAACAAGCACAGACCGACTACTGACTTTCGACCGCCGACTATCGGCTACTGACAACCGACAACCGACAACTGACAACTGACAACCATCCTCACTCCCCCTTCTCCACCACGATCCGCACCGGGTCCCCCGTCCGCACCTTCATCCTGTGCGCCGCGTTCGCGTTCCTCACCGCTATCTCCAGCAGCCGCTCCGACCCGATCAGCGCCACCGGCTGCCCCTCTTTCACATCCGTGTACGAATGCGCCAGCCCCTTTATCACGTGCCCGCCCACCTCCACCACTGGCCGCTCGTGCCTCTCCAAAATGGGCGCGAGCAACCTGTCCGGCAGGTTCGTGATGATGTTCCCGAACCGGTCCACGTGCACGATCTGCCCCACTATCGTCACACCCTTGCTTGACCTGTGCACCCTGGGCGCACCTATCGGCAGCTTCACCAGGCTGTCCAGGCTGATCGGACTCCCGATCCGCTCAGGGTGTGCCCCGCTCGCCAGGTTCGCCGCCACCGGCGCGAACACGTCGCGCCCATGAAATGTGCTGCTCACGCTCGGCAGCCAGTAGTTAGGGTTGTCCAAATGGTACGCCCTCGGCAGCTCCGCATCCCCGCCTTGCCCGAACCTGGGCATACGCCTGCGCCTGCCGGTAGGCTCGTCTCCCTCCCAGTTAGGCGCGACCCCCCACATACCCCCCGCCCAGGCAGGCCCGCCCGGCACCTCCAGCCCATCGCCATCCCCATCCGGGTTAGCCGGGTTCTCAGGCTCGGCCCCATCCGCGGGCGCGCGCCCGGCCTCGTGCTGCGCCGCCAATTCCGCCCGCAACACATACGTGAATATCCCGTTGTCCGGTCCCACGAACGTCCCATGCCGCGTCACTAGCACGATAGGCCGCCTGCTGCTCCCCACCCCTGGGTCCACCA
>JBAURA010000156.1:0-4083 GCA_049580985.1 Chloroflexia bacterium | reverse complement strand
TCGCTCAGATAGGCGGGGGAACTGGCGCTAAGCTCGGACTCGAATATTAGCTGCGCTGAACGCAGCCGCCGGCCTAACAAAGGATGGGTGCCGGCCTCCTTTGAGGTTCGCGCCTGCTCCGAATCTGCCTGTACTTCTACCGGCTCGCTACCTGGGAGCACCGGCGGCTGGTTATCGTCAAGCTTACGCCGCCACTCTTTGATTACGTTCAGATTGCCTTCCAGAAACCCCGCCCGGCATGCGTAGCGCTGGATCTTGCCGCTCGAGGTGGTAGGGATGCTCCCGACCTTGAGTAACACCACCGCGTATGGCAGCAACCCGTGTTCCAGGCCGATCGCCTCACAAATAGCCGCTATGATCTCGTCGGTATCTGCGTGCCTGGCATAACGATCAAGCTCCTGGACAATTACGAGTTGCTCTTCATTGTCCACCTCTACCCCAAAGGCGGCCCCCGCACCAGGTCGCAAGGCCGCGTGGCTGCGGTCTACGGTCAGCTCGATGTCGTGAGGATGGAGGTTGCGTCCACGGATAATGATCAGGTCCTTCAGGCGGCCGGTCACGAACAATTCACCCTCGTGTAAGAACCCGAGGTCGCCGGTGCGGAGAAAGGGACCGGCATTGCTGTTCGGCATATACACCCGGAAAGTGCGCTCTGTCTCCACAGGTTGATCCCAGTAGCCCAGGCCAACGTTCGGCCCCGAGACCCAGATCTCTCCCACCTCGTCAGGAGCAAATGGAGTTAGCGATTCGGGGTTGACGATAACCACCTCCTGGTTCGGCGCGACCTGGCCCGAGCTGACCAGCGTCTGCGTAGCTGTATCACCCACTTGAGCCTCGATTACACGCCCCTCGCCAAGCGCACCTCGGCGCACGGTCCGGGTGATGGGTTGTGCCGCCACCTTACCGCCGGAAACCAGCAGAGTCGCCTCCGCCAGCCCATAGCAGGGGTAGAAGGACTCCTTCCGAAAACCACAAGGCTCGAAGGTGGCTGCGAATCGATCCAGGGTTTCCACCCTGATAGGTTCGGCTCCGCATAAAGCGATCCTCCAGGCGCTCAAATCCAATTCGTCCCGCTGCTCGGGCCCGATCCTGTTAGTACATAGCTCGTAAGCAAAGTTGGGGCCGGTCGCAATAGTGCCTCGGTAGCGAGAAATAGCCTGCAACCAGCGCACGGGACGCTGCAAGAAAGAAGTCGGCGACATGAGGATTGCGCGCCCTCTCACAAATAGAGGCTCCAGGATGCCCCCGATAAGCCCCATATCGTGGTAGCTGGGCAGCCAACATACACCTACGTCTTCGGACGTAATGTTGAGGGCCTGGCGGATAGAAACCAGGTTCTGCATCACGTTATCGAGGCTTAGCATTACCCCCTTGGGTGTGTTTGTCGAGCCTGACGTGTACTGTAGGATCGCCAACTGATCGGGGGTACGCATGGTCTGCCGCCAGCCTGTCTCTAATCCGGGTGGCAGGTCGTCGACGGCCAGCCAGCGAAGCCCATCCAGTGGCGCTGATTGCGGACTCCCAGGCTCGACATTGGCGATGATCGCTTTGGTGGCGAGGGCTATCGTTACTCGCGCATCCGCCACTATAGTTTCAAGCCTGGGCATGGGGCGATTAGCTCGCGGTGGAAACGCAGGAACCGCAACCGCGCCCGCGTACAGGCAGCCGAAGAACGCCGCGATGTAATCGAGACCCTGTGGGCAGAACAAGATGACGCGCTCGCCGGTCGCTCCCCACTCCTGGAGGGCAGCAGCAATTGCCCTCGCCCGCCTGTCCAACTCCGCATGCGTAAGGCTAACTTCCGCCGTTTCTCCATTGGTCAGGAAGGTATAGACCGGGTGCTCTGGCCGCTCGGTTGCCTGTTGCTGTAGCAAATCGACCAGTGTATAACCACTCAATTGATCGTGAGAGCCTGACATCCTTATCGTCTCCAACCGGTGCGGGCCAGTAGGCCAGCCCTCAATATGGCTCGGCCGCAGTGGCCTTTTGGGGCTGTTTCTCAGGGTGGAGCTTAAATCCCCAGTTTGTCTCAAGGCAATAATCTATTACCTTGCCGTAGTAATCACGAATCGGCGGCAGGAGTAAACCGCTCCCGGCCAGGGCTTCCTGCACGTGTCGGTTGTCGAACGCCTGGAACATCCCTAGATGCGGGACAAAGAACCCCAGTACTTTGAGCAATTCGTCCAGTAAGACGTCGCCGTTACCCACACTCCGCCCGACATACTCTTCGTACTTAGCCAGGCTCACCAATCTAGGGACGTGGATAGGCAACCACTTGCCGGCGCGCGGATTTGTCTCGAAGGCCTCCAGGGTCAAATCAAGCATTTCGCGCACGGTCAGGCTCGCGTCCGGGCCGGCACAGATATGGTAAATTCGTCCAGGCACAAAACTTCGGTCAAACAAATAAGCCAGGGCCGGGATTGCCCAATCGGTTGGAATCAAATCGATAGGTGCGGCGGGGTCGCCGGGAGCCATAGGCAACACGTTGCGGGGAAAGACCCTCAAGAACCTGTGCACGTAGTTAAACTGCCGGACCCGCCCTGTTTCTGAATTGCCGATTAGAGAGCTGAAGCGGAAGATTGCGATGGGGATGTCTTGCATAGCTTCGAAGATCAAGTCTTCAGCCTCATACTTGGACTGCTGGTAGGTGTTGCAAAAGCCATTGCTGTGCCGAAGGGGCATCTCGGTTAGATGGCCCATGGATCGCCCCACGATGAAGACAGTACTGACGTGAGCGAATTTTTCGAGCTTCCTACAGCCGCCGGCAAGCTTCAGGAGGTTCCGCGTCCCCTCGGTGTTAGTCGCGCGGATCTGCTCTAATGGCAGCCCGAACCGGGTTTCGGCTGCGCAGTGGATTATCTCGTTCAAGCCGTTCTGTAGGTTGACATAATGCTCGTCATCAAGGGCAAGCCGGGGTTGGGTTATGTCTCCGTGGAGTATTTTGATCCTCCGACTTAGATCTAGCGCGGCAGCATCGCTTCCTGGTCGCGTGAGCACAATTATCTGCCGGTCGGGGTTTGCTTCAAGCAGGTGCGGTAGCAATTCGCTACCCACGAGGCCGGTTGCCCCTGTCAACAGCAGCATCGGTTCATGGGACACCTTCACGTCTCCCGCATGCTGTTTGAGGAAGCGCGCATGTAGCTCACTTGAAGGCGAAATACTTCGGCAGAGGGTAGCATGGGCTGCGCTTCTCGTAGGCAGGTCATGTGGTGAAGGTATCTTGCAGAACGATTGTTGTTCTGTTGCGCGGGATTACTGCTGCACTCGCCGGGCGACAATGAGGGTAGGCTGGATGGCTCCACGTGCGTACTCGTCCGCGGCGCTCGTGAGCGACCCGATCATATCTTCATAGGCGGCGGGGCCGAACATCTCCGTGGCGCACTTCCCCATGAACCGGAGCGCGTTCACGCGCTGGCGGAGGAGAGGCACAGCCCAATCGGCCAGGGGTTCAAAGGCCTCGATCTTCAGACCGGCGGCTTCCAGTTCGGCGCGGCGCTGCTCAGGCGAGGCCATTTGGAAGACGTCCGGCGGGTGGTGCTCAAAGAAGGCGTCGCCTGGCCTGGGTGCCCCCTCCGGCCGCAGACTTACCTCCTCCGTCATGGCAAGGACGCCTCCCGGGCGCAGGACCCGCCGGCATTCCGCCAGCGCCTCGCCAATTGACGAGAAGTGCGAGGCGGACCCGACCGCGAAGACGGCGTCGATCTCGGCCGATGAGAAGGGCAAACGCCGGGCATCCGCATTGAGGAATAACGGTTCGCTGTCGCCCATCATCCGTCCTATGGCGGAGGCGACCTCGCAATGCTCCGGCACAAGCTCTACACCAATGAGCCAGGGGCGCATGTCCTTCGATCTCAGGTGGCGGCCCATATGGCGCAACGTGCCTCCGAACCCGCTCCCAAGCTCAACGATCCGCGTAAGGGGGCCGTCGGCGGTCGCAACGAGCCGGTCCGCGACGAGCACGAGGCCCCGAGGCCCGAAGTGGCCGATCTGGTCGAGGCCCAGGCGGATGGCATCTTCGGTGGTGCCTATCATGTCGAGGGCTGCCTCCCAGAACGCTTCCCACCGGTACCACCCGCCAAACAT
>JBAURA010000155.1:0-4984 GCA_049580985.1 Chloroflexia bacterium | reverse complement strand
CTTCAGGATGTGGCCGGTCAGGATACACAACACCCGTTCACCCGGTCGAATAACCCCCTCTACCACCAACCGCCGCGCACCCGCCAGCGAGGCCGCGCTGGCAGGCTCGCACCCAATGCCAGCGCGGTCTATCACCGCCTTTGCCTCCAGGATCGCCTCGTCCGCCACCTCCGTCACCACCCCATCGGTAGCCTCGATCACCCGGCGGGCGCGCGAGTAGCTGACCGGCGCGCCTATCTTAATCGCCGATGCCACCGTATGCGCCTCCATGCTGTGCCGCTCCCGCCACCCGCCCGCGTACCCACGGTAGAAAGGGTTCGCGCCCGCCGCCTGCACCGCAGCCACGCGAGGCACCCGGCTCACCAGCCCGATCTCGCGTGCCTGCAACAACGCCCTCCCCACCGCCGAAGTATTGCCTAGGTTGCCCGCCGGCAACACCACCCAATCGGGCGGCTCCCACCCTAGCTGCTGCAACGCCTCGAACGCTATCGTCTTCTGTCCCTCTATCCTGAACGGGTTGACCGAGTTGACCAGGTACACCCCCATCTCGGCGCATACCGTCTGCACCACCCTCATCGCCCGGTCGAAGTCCCCCTCCACCTGGAGCGTAATCGCCCCATACGCCAGCGTTTGCGCCAGCTTCCCCGCCGCGACGTGCCCCCCCGGCACGAACACGAAGCACGGCATCCCCGCCTGCACCGCGTAAGACGCCAGCGAGGCCGAGGTATTGCCCGTGGAGGCGCAGGCCACCGCCCCCACCCCCAGCGCTACCGCCTGGCTCACGCCCACCGTCATCCCCCTGTCTTTGAAGCTGGCCGTGGGGTTCTCGCCCTCGTGCTTCAACCCCAGCCACCCCAACCCCGCGTACTCACCCACCCCGCGCACCCCGCCCCGTTCGTCCGCGCCCGCCAGGTAAAGGTTAGTGTTCCCCTCCGGCTTGCTCACGATATGCTCGCCATCTATAGGCGGCAGCAGCTCCCGGTACCGCCACACCCCGCTCCTGTACGGCGCTTCTAGCGTGCCCAGCCGCGCCTCGAATAGCTCGCGGCCCACCGCCACCGGCTCATAGCCTATATCGAGTGGCTCCCCGCAGTCGCAACTGTAGCGGCTTTCGGAAACCGCATAGCGCCGCCCGCATTCCGGGCACACAAACTCCATGCTCATAGCAGCGTGGCCTTCGCCCCCGCGGGGTCTGCTTCCAGGACGCGGACCTCGCCCCCCACCCCGGGGGCGCGCGCCGCTTCCAGCATCCCCGCTCCCACCCCCTCAGCATGCTCCACGCCCGTCAGGGCCAGTATCGAAGATCCCCCGCCCGACAAACATGCCCCATAAGCGCCGCAATCGAGCGCGATTCGGATCAGGGCAGGCATCATACGGAACACCTGGGAGCGATACGCCTGGTGCATCTTGTCCTGCATAGCCAGGCCAAGCAGATCGTAGCGGCGGGTTTGCAAAGCCGACAGCAACAGCGCCACCCGGCTGGTATTGTAAACCACGTCCTCCTTTGAGTAATGAGATGGCATGAGCGCCCGCCCCTGCACCGTATCCATAGCGAAATCAGGCGTCAGCAGCACAACGCGCAGCTCCTCCGGGAACGGCACAATCAGGGCCGTATGCTTATCGGCCAATGGATCGTGTGCGTTCACCACCAGACCGCCCAGCAAAGCGGGGGCCACATTATCCGCGTGGTTCCCCCGCTCAAGCCGCACAGCCTGGGCGAGAAGCATCTCAGCCTCAAACAAGCTCTCGCCCGCATAATGGCCTACCATCGCGTTGGCAGCCACCAACCCCCCAACGACGGCGGTCGCGCTGCTCCCCAGCCCCTTCCCAGGCGGCACCTCTATCTTCATCCGTATCTGAACAGGCGGGACCGGCATGCTGGTCCCGCCGCGCTCCCAGTGGTACTTGAACGCCTGGTAGAACAGGTTGCTCTCGTCGCGCGGCAGGTCCACCCCATACCCCTCCACCTCGATACACAGCACATCGGACGGCGCGACCGTGAAGGTGTTGTACAAAGTGAGCGCCAGCCCCAGCACGTCAAACCCCGGCCCCAGGTTCGCCGCCGTAGCAGGCACCCTGACCCGCACGCCCCCAAAATGCTCCCCCATGCCGCTATTATACAAATTCCATCCCATAGGTCAGCCCCAAAATCCACCCAACCTCGAAGCGGCACACGCATGTAGGGGCGGACCCACGTGTCCGCCCTCTATAGGCACACCGATCTAAGAGCAACACATGCCTCTCCCAGCCCCGGAGGGGCGTAAGAAAGTAGCCACACGGCGTAAGCCTGTGGATCACAACCCAAGTTTATGTGAGTAGCCCCGGAGGGGCGTAAGAAAGGGAGAGCAGATTACTCCCCAATGACTAAAGGGCGCACACGGGCCAGCCCCACCAGGCACGATGCCCCCGTTGCCCCCCAAATAACTATGGGCGATAATCATGCCATGAAGAGAAACGCTCCACTCCCCCAATCCCCATCACCACGCCGAAGGAACCTCATATTCGCCACCCTCGATACCCTCATGGCTGCCGGGCTGCTGGTGGGTAGCGGCCTGCTGGCATACGCGGCGGGCGTCGAGCCGAAGTGGGTCGAGATCACCCGCCTCACCCTCCCCATACCCGGCCTGCCCCACCAATTCCAAGGCTACCGGATAGTACACATCAGCGACCTCCACGCCGGCAAATGGCTCCCAACCTCCCGCCTGGACAAAGCCCTACGACTCGTGAACCGCGAAGACCCCGACCTCGTCGCCATCACCGGCGATTTCGTCACCTACACCTACCCCGAAGCCCCCGCCGACGTCGTGCCGACCCTGCGCCACCTGCGCGCCAGAGATGGGGTAGCGGCGGTGCTAGGCAACCACGACTACTGGGGCCTCGGCTCCGACCTGATCCGGCACATCATCGCTGAAGCCGGCATGATAGACCTCAATAACGACGTGCATACCATCGAAAGAGATGGAGCGCTATTGCACCTCGCCGGGGTAGACTCGGCCCGCGAGCGCATGGCGCGGCTCGACGTGACCCTGCGCAAGCTACCGAAGGACGGACCCGCCATCCTGCTGGCCCACGAACCCGACTTCGCGGATATATCGGTAGCCACAGGCCGCTTCAGCCTGCAACTATCCGGCCACTCGCACGGAGGCCAGGTCGCGCTCCCCCTGCTAGGGCCACCCCGCCTCCCCCCAATGGGCAAGAAGTATCCCGCCGGGCTGTACAACGTCAACGGCATGCACCTCTACACCAACCGAGGCTTGGGCGTGGTGGGCCTCCCCCTCCGCTTCCTATGCAGGCCCGAAATCACCGTAATCACTCTTTCCTAAACTAACCACAGAGGCTTTAATTCACCGCAGAGGACGCAGAGAGCGCAGAGATTCATTTAATGTTTTGTTATTCTTTGTACTGGTTGACCAGGCGCGTGATGCCATTGGTCAGACGCACCACATTGAAGTTTATTAGCAACCCAACAGGTAGATTACCCAGCTTCAAATATGTGAGCAACTGTGCTTTATGCACAGGCAGCACCGCCTCCACCGACTTCAACTCCAGCACAAGCACATCTTCAACAAGCACGTCTATAAAATACCCACAATCTATGCGCTCCCCCTTATAAACAACAGGCAAAGCCTTCTGACGCGCAAAGTGTATGCCACGATTACTCAGTTCGTGGCAAAGACACCCCTCGTAAGTAGACTCCAACAGCCCAGCCCCCAACTCCCGGTGGACCTCGATACAGGCCCCAATCACACCAGAAGTAAGCTCACTGAGATTCACGCCCATTACACACCCCAAACCATAAAAACCTCTGCGCTCTCTGCGGTGAATAAAAAAGTCTACGGCACACTACCCATGTTCAGGACGGCGTGCCCATCCGTATCCACCACGTACACCGTCCCATCCGGGTCCGCCCAGATGCCCGTCGGCAGCCTGAGCGTCAGGTCGTTCGCGCTCGTCTTCTGCCCTACGATCTGACCTGTCGGGTCGAGCTTGAGCACCGTCTTCCCACTGGGCGCTGTAGTGTAGATGTTCCCCGCCGCGTCCACCGCCAGGAACGGCTCCAGGTATGGCCCTGGGTCCCAGTTGGGCGAGGCGACAGGCCACTGGGCAAGGGGCGCGCCGTCGCTGCCGAACTTCTGGATGCGGAAGTTGCGCGTATCGCCCACATACACGTTCCCATCTTTGTCCACCGCGATCCCTATCGGCTCGTTCATCTCCCCCGGCTGGTCGAACGCGTACCCCTGGCTTATCTTCTCCGGCGTGATCCCGCTATCGATCTTGCGCACGAGCGTGCCCTTGGGGTCGAAGATCAGCACCCGCTTGTTCCCCGTATCGGTCACATACACATTGCCGTCCGGGCCTACCGCCACCCCGCGCGGGCCGTAGAACTTGCTGTCCCGCGCCGCGTCACCCGCCGAAGCCGCATCTCCAAGGCTCACGAAACCACCCCACGCCAGCAAGAAGTTGCCCTCCTTGTCGAACTTCTGGACGCGATGGTTCCAGGTGTCGGCCACGTAAACATTCCCCTCCGCGTCCACCGCCAGGCCCCCCGGCCCCGTCCCCTCCGCCGTCTCGTTCAATTGCGAGAACTGCCCATTCTCCGTCCCCCGGCCCCCGAACATCAGAAGCCAGTTGCCCTGCGGGTCGAACTTCTGGATGCGCAGGTTCTGCGTGTCGGCCACGTAGAAGTTCCCCTCCGCGTCGCGGGCGATGCCGCGCGGCAGGTTGAATTGCCCCCGGTTGGCCCCTCTGCCCGCGTTGGCGAACAGGCCCGCCGGCTGCACGTTGGGGTCGGCTATCACCTCGGTCGGCTGGGGAGTCGCGCCCGGCGTCTCGTTCGGGCCAGGAGTCGTCGGAACCTGGCCGTTCCCCACCACCGTATCGCCTACTCTGTACAGCACCGTATCCCCCGACCTCATTTCCTCGATCAGCGCATAGTTGAACAGCGATTCGGCATAGGGGGTAACGTCCTCGCTCGGACGCCGGT
>JBAURA010000154.1:0-13967 GCA_049580985.1 Chloroflexia bacterium | reverse complement strand
CGCCTCCGCTGGTGCTTCCGCTGGCTTTGGCGCGCAGGCAGGCGCGTCAGCCGGGTTTGGGGCAGGCGCTTCTGCTGGCTTTAGCGCGGGGGCGTCTGCTGGGTTTGGAGCCGGGGCGTCGGCCGGGTTGGGGGCAAGTGCTTCTGCCGGGTTTGGGGCCAGGGCGTCGACTGGCGCTGGCGCCTCCGCTAGAGCAAGCGTCTTGCTGCTGGAAGAATAAGGAGTTCCTCGTATGCCCGTCATCATCAATGATTTCGAAGTTGTCGCTCCACCGCCTCCAAACCAGGAGCAAAAGGCCATCAAGGCCCAGGCCGAACAAGCCGCGCCACCCTCGCCGCCGCGTCCAGAAGACGTGGCGCATATCCTGGGCCGCTTCGCGCAGCGGCGCAAGCGTCTGGAAGCGGATTAAGGAGAACGTGTATGTCTGAGGACGCCAAGCGGACTGTCTTCTATGCCTCACGGCCGCGTTTACGTATTGAGGGACGCCAGGTGGACGATCTCGGCGACGTGCTATTGCAGTCACTACTCGTTGAAGAGACCACTCTGGGGCTGTTCCGCTGCGAGGCGAGCTTTCAAAACTGGGGCACCAAGAACCGGCAGAAAGGCTTTCTCTTCTTCGACCGCGAGTTGTTGGATTTCGGCAAGACGATCGCCGTGGAGTTCGGGCCGCCCGGTTCGACTGGGCCTGTATTCGCCGGACGGATCAGCGGCCTGGAAGCCAACTTCCCTGCCGAGCGCGAACCGGAGTTAGTCATCCTGGCGGAGGACCGCTTCCAGGATCTGCGTATGGAACGGCGCACGCGCACCTTCGAAAACCTGACCGACGCGGCTGTCATCCGCCAGGTGGCCTCGCAACACGGTCTGACCGCCCAGGTAGATATGGACGGCCCGACGCATCGCGTGCTGGCACAAGTCAACCAGAGCGACCTGGCTTTCCTGCGCGAGCGGGCCGTAGCCGTGGACGCCGAACTGTGGCTCGACAATCGCACGCTCTACGCCCAGGCGCGTACCCGCCGCAGCCATGGAAAGGTGAAGTTCACTTACGGGAAAGACTTGCTTGAATTCAGTGTATTGGCCGACCTGGCCCATCAGCGTACTGCCGTGCGCGTGAGCGGCTGGGACGTCGGTGAGAAAAAGGCCATTGACGTGGAGGTAGGAAGTAGCGTGATCCAGACGGAGCTGGATGGCCGCCGCGCAGGCAGCGCCGTGCTGCAAGCGTTGGCGCCGCGCACCGAGCGCATCGCCCTGGCCGTACCACTTTCGCGCCAGGAGGCGCAAGCAATGGCCGAGGCACGCTACCGGGCCAGGGCACGCGGCTTCGTGCGCGGTCAGGGCATGGTAGAAGGTAGCGCCAGCCTACGAGTGGGCTCCACTGTCGAGTTGCAAAACGTCGGCCCGTTGTTTGACGGCCCTTACTATGTAACCCTGGCGCGGCATAGTTTCGACCTCCTCTACGGATACCGCACGGTCTTCCATGTAGAGCGACCCGGGATCGGAGAGTGATGTGAACGAACTTGTCGGGCTGGACGATTTCGACCTGGCGCTGGCGCTCCAGGCGCAGGAACGCAAGCGTATGTATGGCGTCTATCCGGCGCTGGTTCAGAGTATCACCGACCCCGATCAGCAAGGCCGGGTACGTATACGCCTGCCTTGGTCGCCCGATAGCTCTGGGGCGGGCTATGAGGCCTGGGCGCGCCTGGCGACGCTGATGGCCGGGAAAGATCGTGGCACCTGGTTCATCCCTGACGTGGGCGACGAGGTGCTAGTCAGCTTCGAGGGCGGCGATCCGCGCCGCCCGTATGTGATCGGTGCGTTATGGAACGGCAAAGATGCGCCCCCCGAACAGATGGACGACGGTGGCCAGAACAACAAGAAGGTGATCGTCTCGCGCAACGATATCCGTATCATCCTGGACGACACCGAGGGCCAGGAGACGGTCACGGTACAGACTCCCGGCGGACAGAGCGTAGTGCTGAAGGACGGCCCCGGCAGCGTGGAGATTACCGATAGCAACGGCAACAGCCTGAAGATGGAAAGTTCCGGTATCACACTGAAGACTACCGCCAAGCTGACCATTCAGGCCGGTACGATCAACGTCACGGCGGGACAAGTGTCGGTTAATTCGGGTATGTCGAAGTTCAGTGGAGTGGTGAAATCGGACACGGTCCTAACCGAGTCAATATCGAGCAAGGCATACCTGCCGGGGGCAGGTAACATGTGGTAGTGGTAAAGGAATGAGCAATTATGGTCCATGAGCACAACTGGCTGACTCCTTCCGCGTTGTGGAGCAGCAACGGATATCGGCAGGTGGAATTCTACCGCCCCACTCTGTTCGAGTTTCGCAACGACGAGTTTATGGAAGAGTTCCTCGCCGCGGCGGCTGCCCCCAACCCGAAAGCGTTGCAGGCGGCCCGCCTGCTGCCTCCGGAGGGCAATACGCTGAACAAACTGTTCCACCCGTTGCATGGCTGCTTCTACCTGGTGGCCTCCTCGCTGTGCTGCCGCGAGCCAGGCTTCCCTGACCGGACAGTGAGCGAGGCCGACGGCGAGAGCGCGGGCTTCGTACTGCGTAAACTGGTGGCTGGCAAGGAGTACGCCTGGGTGGTAGGGGACGAAGATAAGGGCTGGAAACCGCTCAACGGCACAGGGCGGACGGTGCTGGATGGCGAGGAGCGGCTACCGGTCTTCCCGGTGCAGTTGCCCGAAGGACGCTCGACGTATTGCGGCTACGTACCGGCCAGTAGCAGCCAGACCTACGGCGTCCCGCCGACCGAGCTAGCCGTGGGAGGAGAAGCGCTGAACACGCCCATCCAGGAGCTAGGTTCGCGCTTCACCACGCCGCTCACCCGCAGTCAGGGCAAGAACTTGGTGGATGACCTGCCGGACGATATAGCCTGGATGACCTCGGTCTATCTGGTGGTGGAGTTGTGGGAATTCTTGCAGAGCTACCTGCCTGACGTGGCTACGGCGATAATAAACAGTCCCGCCGCGCCCAACTTCAGCGGCGACAAAGCCGAGGAAATGGACGACCTGTTGGCGTTCCTGAAGAGCCACCCTTACAAAGGCGGCGTGAGTCTGGCGGAGGCGTTGCAGGCCGTGGCGCTGCACTATAAGGAACTAAACGCGCCCGGCGGGGGCGACCTGGCCGCCCTGGGGTTTAGTCAAGCCGACTACAGCTTGAAGGCCAGCGCCGACCCGAGCAACCAGGTTCTGACAGACCTGCTTGATAAGGTGGCTGCCGCGCTGCCCGAGCAGGGACCGCCACTGCAAGTGCCCAAACTGGACATCTCGCTGGCTGTGCAATACGTGTTGCGCTTTGTATTCGAGCGTCCGCGATGCGAGCCGGCAATTGTAGAGGTAAGCCAGCCAAGCCAGGCCTTTACTTTCGCGCCCTTCTTCGACCCCGACGCCCCGGCGCGCCCGGTGCGCATCCCGCTGCCGTCGGATGTAAGCATCGCCGGGATGCGCAAGTTCAAGAAAAATGTGACTTTCATTATGTCCGACTCCATGCGCAAGAAAATGCAAAGCATTACGGGCAAGGAGAATGCCATGTTGCAGGACGACCCCCTTTCCCTAACGGAAGATTCGGGTGCCTTCGCCTTCGTCTGTTCGTTCTCCCTCCAGATCATCTTTATGATCGCCTTTATGTTGCTGCTGATCTTCTCCGTGGTCCTTAATATAGTCTTCTGGTGGCTGGCATTCTTCAAGATCTGCCTGCCGGTGCCAAAGGCAGTGTTGCCGGAATAAGAGAGGGGTTGCTATGGTTGATACCGCCACTCAATACCACATCCCCAGGGCGCGATCCTTATTTGGCGAGGGGCCAGCCTTCCCCCCGCGTGTCGGCGCGGATGGGCGCTTGGCCTGGTCATCGGGTGAGGAGAACGTACGCGAGTCGATCCGCATTCTGTTACTCACCGAGCCGGGCGAGCGAATCATGCGCGAAGAGTTTGGCTGCGGGCTGCGTCGCTTCTTGTTTGAGCCGAATACGGCGACCACGCGCCAGTTGATCCGCGAGCGCATCACCCAGGCAATTGGGCGCTGGGAGCCGCGTGCCTTGCTGGAGGCGGTCGAGGTGGACCCGGACCCCGACGACATCCGGGTGGTGCACATTACGATCCTGTTCCGTCTGATCGCCACCCAGGCCCTGGAACGCCTGGGAATGAGCCTGCAACTGGAGGGATGAGTTATGCCGATCAGCCTGCCCGTCCTGGATGACCGCAATTACGAGCAGATCTTGGAAGAAGCGCTGCGGCGTATTCCGGTCTATACCCCGGAGTGGACCAATTTTCAGATCGAGAGTGACCCGGGGGTGACCATCGTCCAATTGTTCGCCTTCTTGACTGAGAGCCTGCTGTATCGTGCCAATCGCGTCCCAGAGTTGAACCGGCTTAAGTTCCTGCAGCTGCTTAATGTCCCGCTGCTGCCGGCCTCCGCGGCCGACGGTGTCGTGTCGATTACTAATGAGCGTGGCCCCGTGGAGCCGCTACTGCTCGAGCAGGGGGTGGAGGTGGCGGCCGGCAACGTAAAGTTCATTACACGCGACCCACTAAACGTGTTGCCGGTGCAGGTGCAAGTTTATTACAAGCGGCCAATCCCCCCCAGCGATCCTGCATACACAACCTATCGGGAGAAATACGAAGCGGTGCTGGCCGCACGGCTGGCTGAGCAGGCCGACGCCGAAGGGCTGCCCTTCCCTGGGGCCGAGGATTTCGAAGCCCTGGGGATCATCCCCCAGTTCTACGAGCCGGCGCTGCTGGCACCGCCGAAGCGCGGCGACCCTCTGCCGGCCTTCGACCTGGAAGCCACAGTCGACCGATCTCTCTATCTGGCGTTGCTGGCCCCCCCAAACGTGGCGGTCGAGCGAGTTCGTCAAGAGATTGCTCATCAAGTACTCTCCCTAGGCATCGCTCCGACGACCAGCGGCAGCCTGCCGTCACTTAAACCCATGCTGCCCGGCACCGTCCAACCGCAATCGCCTGGCCTGGTATTTGAAATCGCCGACACATCTACTTCTACAACTCAGCCGCTGGCGCGTTATGCCCGCATGCGGGTCATCCAGCAGATGGATGTGTTTAGCGCACCGGGGGTGGTGATGGTAGAATTACCCGGCGCCGAGCGTCTAGTGTCATGGACGTTCGATGAACCTTTGGATGAAGGTACGGGCGACTTTCCGCCACGGCTGGAGGACGATAAGGTACGCCAGCGGCTGGTGACCTGGCTGCGCCTCCGCCTGCCGGCGGCGGAGGATGACCAGCAACCCGAAGGATTGGACCGCAGGCTGGCGTGGGTAGGCATCAATGCCACGCGGGTGGTACAGGCTGTACCGGTGACTAACGAATTTCTCGGGGTAGGTGTGGGAGAACCCGGCCAGATCTTCAATCTGGCAAACCTGCCGGTCATACTATCTACGCTGCGGTTAGTGGTGGAAGAGGCCGGGGGTTCCCAGCCAACCTGGGTCCCCTGGCGGCTAGTCGATGATCTGCTCGCCTTTGGGCCGGATGACCGCGTGTTCTCGGCAGACGCTGAGTCGGGAATGGTGCGCTTTGGCGATGGGCTGCGTGGGATGCGCCCGCGTGGGCGCATCCTGACCTCCTACGAATACGGCGGCGGCCCCCAAGGCAACGTCGCCATCGGGGTAATCAACTCCAGCCCCGACCCGCGCCTACAGGGCGGTTATACAATCAGCAACGACATCCCCACCGGAGGCGGGGCGGCAGGCGAAACCGTCGTGGACGGCGAGCGGCGCACCTCGCTCGTAATACGCCACCGCGACCGCCTGGTAACCATGCAAGATTTTCGCGATGTCACCCGCCGCGCGCCGGGAGTAAACATCGGGCGGGTGGAGGTGCTACCGCTCTTCTTGCCGAGCCAGCCGCAACTCAAGGCCCCCGGCTTAGTGACTGTGCTAGTCATCCCGCGCTTTGACCCGCTTGACCCGCTCTGGCCGACGCCGGACCGTCTGTTCCTGCGTAGGGTGTGTGCTCATCTGGATGCCCGCCGCCTGGTGACTACCGAGGTATATGTGCGTGGGCCGGAATACCTGCCGGTGTACGTCTCGGTGGGAGTTCAAGTGCGGGCAGGGTTCTCCGTGGATCAGGTGAAGATGGACGTGGAGGCGACCCTTCGGCAATACCTTTCATCGCTACCGCCCGGCGGCCCAGATGGTCAGGGATGGCCGCTGGACAAGCGCTTAGTGCGTAAAGATTTGGAGGCGGTGGCGACGCGCCTACCCGGCGTGGAGTATCTTGAGGGGCTGGAGATGGGCGTAGACAGCACGCAAGACATCCCCGAATATGACGGATTCACCGGCCTGAAACTGCCCCGCCTGGCGGGCATCAGTGTGCGCCAGGGCGGGCCGGAACCACTCGCTACTGTCTTTGCGCCTCCGGGAACAACACCATCCCTCAATCAAGGCGTGCCCATCCCGGTGACCAAAGTGAAATGTTTGTGATGCGCGTGTTAGGTGAGTATAGACGGACGTATGCCCTGAGGAGCAAATAGGTTTGGACGTTAATGGCACCCGTTTTCATTTGATCTCTAGTCAGGAGGACTGGCAGACTGTACAGGATACCAGCCCGCCAGGAGACAACGGCGCTGCACCGGACCGCATGGGATTGAAGTCGCAGATACGGTTCTTCCCGCGCGGTAAGCGCTCGGTCCCCTTGACGGGGGAAAACCGGCGCGGCGCGGCCAGCGACCGCTTTGGCACCTGGTACTGGATCGGCAACGACCGCAAGACACTCTACCGCTCGCCGGCCGGTTCGAAGCGTGCGGTTGTGTACTGGGAGAGGCGTCAGGTGAACCAAACATCAACCGGTGGCACGTTCGTCCGCGAGGCGCCAGATCTATCACCGGGTGAATTGGGTGGGCTGACGGTGACGACGCACCATTACCTGGTGGTGGGGTGTTTGGAGCCGCCGCAATTACTGATCTTCGATCTGCATTCGGGAGGCGAACCGTTGAGGCTAGAGCTCCCGCAGGGCGTACTCTTCGAGCCTTTTGATATGGCAGCGACGTCCGACGGGGGAGTGTGGGTGTTGGACAGAAAAAACCATCGTTTATGGAGAATGGACCGCTACTTCCGATTGCTGCCGCTCTTGGATGTGACTCCCACCGTGCCGGAAGCGGGCACTTTCTTGCCTGATACGCCCGGCGAGCCGACCATAGGGCCTCCTATGGCTAATATGCCGCAGGGGATAGATGTGCCAGATCTGGATCCCACCGCCATAGAAGTGTTACCAGATGGTAGCGTGCTGGTGCTCGTCCGTCCATCGGGGTTGGGAAGCAGTTCACGGCTGTTACACTACCGACCGGGCAGTGTTCCGGGCACGCTGCTGCCTCCGTCGCTGCTGATTCTGCCCGACCTTTCCGACGTAACGGCGGAAGAGGATAGCCGTCCGGTGTTCGCTTACGATCTAGCTTTCTCGCCACAAGATAGTTTGTTGTATGTGGTGGAACAGGACGGGAACCAGGCAATTGCTTATGGGCTTACCCTGCCGCAAGCGCCAGGCGAGCAGTTGACCGCACAGCCGCAGGCTAAATACCTGCCGATGCACTACTTTGGTGGGCGGGCATTGGTCTACAGCGTTACACCGGATGGAGAGAGTGCAGTGTTCTATGATGTCACACCCAAGATGGAGCAAGACGCGTCAGTCCGGTGGGTGCGATTGCACGAGATCGACCAGCCGCGCTATACACGCCTGGCATGGTTGGAGACACCGCGCTTTGACGGCCACCAGCGCGGTTGTACCTGGCACCGTCTGTTCCTGGACGCCTGTATCCCACCCGAAACTGAAGTGCAGGTGTGGACGCGCGCCGGCGACGACGAAGACCTGCTCGGCAACCAGAACTACCGGCAGGAGCCGCGGCTGTACCTCCGCGGTCGGGGGGCTGAAATCCCACACTGGGACGGCTGGCTTCGAGCCGACATGCCGGCGACCCAGGCGACTTACACCGGGAGTTGGGAGGTACTCTTCCAGGAGGCCATAGGACGATACCTGCAGGTGCGCCTTGTGCTGACAGGCAATGGGCAGGCCAGCCCGCACATCACCCGGCTGCGCGCTTACTACCCACGCTTTTCCTATGTGAAGGAGTATCTACCGGCGACCTATCAGGAGGAGCGAGAGTCGGCGAACTTCCTGGAACGCTTCCTGGCGAACATGGAGGGGTTCTACAGCGATCTAGAGGGCAAGATCGGCGCCGCCAGTCTACTTTTCGACCCGCGCTCGGCGCCCGCCGACACCCTGGACTGGCTGGCGGCCTGGGTAGGCATGGTGCTCGATCCTCTGTGGAGCACGATCGGGCAAATCGACCGGCGGCGGCTGCTCATCCGCTTCGCGCGTCAGTTGTACGAGCGACGTGGCACCTCGGAAGGCATCCGCTTTGCCTTGCTGCTTTTGATCGACCCCTGTCTGGAGGATACGTTGAAACGCCTGGAACAGGCCGCCTCCGTTCCAAGCGTGGCACTACGCCAGGAGTTGGAGGGTATGGGGTTGCCATATCCTACTCTGGCGATGAGGGAAGACGAGATCGAGGACCTGCTCTACCGTTACGTGCTGACCGCCCCCGGACGCGACCGGGTACGCATCGTGGAGCACTGGCAGACACGCCAGGGCATAGCGCTGCAAGCCGGCGACGTGACCCAGAGCGAGCAAGCGGATATCACGGGAGGTAGCCTGGAGCAGGAGATAAGAAGCGCAGCCCACTCCTTCTCGGTGCTAGTTCCCGAGGATCTGCCCGCCGAGCACGCCGCCATGGCGAAGAAGATCATGGACCTGGAAAAGCCCGCCCACACTGAGGGTGACCTGCGCCGTTTTTGGGACTTCTTCCTGGTGGGGCAGGTGCGGCTGGGTATCGATACGGTGCTTGGCGAGGACAGCCGGTTCCTGCCGATCATTCTGGGCCGCGATTACCTGTCTGAAGGCTACCTGGAAAACGCTTACCCGATGAACGTGTCCGAACGAACCGTTTCAGACCGCGACCGGATGGGGGAGATGAAGCTTTAGAGGGCAGATGGAGGAATTATGTTGAAAGATTGCATTCCTGCTGCAACTACATGCGCGCCGTTGGATCCGACCAAGCGGGTGAATTACGAGTTTGGTATGGTGCTGGGCGTTGGCGATTTTCGCCAGGAACAGGCCCACTTTGAGTGGAAGAGCCAACTCAGCAACCGCCTGCTGCATGGTTATGGCACAGTCTCCGGTCAGCATGTTTCGGCAGAGGCGCTGTCCAACCCACGTGGAGTACAGATCCGTGTTTCAGCAGGGTACGCTGTCAGCCCACAAGGCCGTTGGATGTTCATTGAAAACGACCTGTGTGCCCGGCTGGACGAATGGCTGGCAAGCCATAGCGATCAGCTCAGCCCACCGCCAGGCCCCGGCCGGCAGACCGTGTACATTACCCTGTGCTATGATGAGTGTCCTACCGAGCTGGTACCGGTGGCAGGCAAGGCCTGTGCCTCCGACCAGGATACGCGTGTGCCTTCACGTATTCAAGAGGCCTATCGCGTACAGTTCGAGTGGCAGAAGCCAGAGCAGCGTGCTGAGGACATCATGCGCCAATTCGGCGAACTGATGCAGCGGGTGATGATCGTCCCGTCCGGTTCGCCGCCGCTGCCCGACGATACTCAGAGCCTGCTAGAGGCGGTATTGAGCCTGGCAGCTCCGCTGGGGCCACCTTTCCCAGCAAGTCCACCCGGTAACACGGCGTTCCTACTGAATGAGGATACTGCCTGCGAGACCATCCACCAAGCACTCGCCGTATGGAGCACACAGGTATACCCGACCGTGCATCCCGCCAAATTCATGCACCACAGCGAAGAACAGCCTGACTGTTTGCTCCTGGCATGTATCGAATTCGAAGTGGATGCCCTTGGACAACTAGTATTCTCGACGCAGCCGGACGGCACGCTTACTCCGGGCGATATAGACGTTCATGATTGTGACCGTCCGGTGCTGCTTCCCGACCGACTGAAGCAAGAGCTATTCTGCCTGATCGGGCAGGGTGGTGGGGGTGGTGAGGTGGCAGGACCGGCGGGTCCAGTTGGTCCTGCCGGTCCCCAAGGCCCAGTTGGCCCAGTTGGCCCAGTTGGCCCAGTTGGAGCCGCTGGAGCCGTGGGTCCTGCCGGTCCTGCTGGAGGTATTGGCCCTGCTGGTCCCCAGGGTCCGGTTGGTCCTGTTGGCCCTGCTGGAGGTATTGGTCCTATTGGTCCCCAGGGTCCGGTTGGTCCAGCCGGAGCGGTCCAGGCTGCCACCGGCATTGTCGACTTCAACCTAAGCCTCCCTCCAGGACAGTCAGTCTATTCACCTATTGTCAACACGGGCTTGGGGCAGTTGAGCCCGATCACGCTCTCAGTGCTACGGCCTACTCCCACGGTTGGACAGTTCCCACCCTTCCAGCCCACAGACCGATTAGGTCTCGCCTTAACCGTCTATCATTCGAATGCCACCGGATCTTTCCGTATCGGCGTCACCAACATCAGCCAGCTACCGATCGCGGAACTTCGGGTGGGATGGTTTGCGATACGAGTGTAAGTATGGGCAATCAGCACAACAAAGGCAGTAATGCTTGAAGGGGTGATCTATGGCTGAGACGTTGATCCGTAAAGAGTTGAAAGAAGCTTTCCTGGAGCAGGGTATTCAAGACACCCACTTCTTCAACGGGCGACTGCTGACAGCCGGCGACCTGGTGAAGGTGCAGGACGCCTCGCGCCGGCGCGACCACCAACTTGGCTTAGGGGTAGGATCGGGGATTGTCTCCGGGTTGGAGGTGCGCTTGATCGCCGACGGGTCAGATGGCAAGCCGCCCGTCCTGGCGGTATCCAAGGGGCTAGCCTTCGACAGACTGGGGCAGGCGGTGGCTCTGCCACAGGATGCCGAAGTGCTGCTGGACAAGGAAAAGCCGGACAAGCTGCCGCCGGCCGGATCGTTCGATTATTGTGTGCCGCTACAGCAGAACGGCAAGCCCATTCCGGGCAAAGGCGCCTATCTCTTCACTATTCGTCAAGCCTCGGACTACATAGGGCAGGCACCGCGGCGTGGCTTTGGGCAGACAGCTAAGGTGGAAGGCTGCGACCGCGATCTGGTGCTGGAAGGGGCGCAGTTCAGGTTGGTGAGTGTGGATGTCACCAATCTGGATAACCTGGCAGAGACAACCCGCCTGGCGTTGGCAGAGCTATTGAAGGATACGGAGAACGCTGGGCTTCCTGGCCTGTCAGCCCAGAACAAGCTACGCAACTGGCTGGCGCACGCCTGCTTCGGTACCGAAGAGTTGCAGGGTTGGCTGCGCGACCCGTTCGCCCGCCAGGCCAATGAATTCTTTGGGACGGCCGTGGATTCGTCGTTCCATAACTACGGCGTGGTGGGTAAACTGCGCAGCCAGGGGTCAATCGACGACTGCGATGTGCCGCTGGCCCTGATCTGCTGGACGGCCACCGGGGTCAAATGGGTGGATATGTGGTCGGTACGCCGGCGGCTGGCTGCGCAGGCGCTGTCGGCGGCCTGGCCTCAACCCACCGACGACCTCCGGCTGGCAGAGGCCGAAGCCGCCTTTCAGCAGTTTCAGGACCAGGTGAACTTCCTGTTGCAAAAGCTCGGCCCTGTCACTTTAGTGAATGCGCATGCGACCGAGTACTTTCGCTTTCTCCCCGCAGTTGGGATTTTGCCCGGTGCCAGAGGGACTTTCCGTGGATTTAATCCAAACCTCTTTTTCGACCAGCCTCATCGCGATGTGGAATACATCGATGGTCTGATAGTGGGATCCTTAGTCGCTGACGCGCTTCACTACTTCCCGATGGATTTAGAGTCCGACGAACTGGTCTGGCTCTACCAGCCCTGGCAGAACGCCAAGGCTATCGACGACGGCGCTAACATCCAGCCATACGTGGTGTTCACTACGGGGCAGATGCCGCACCGGGCACTGGCCCGCCTCGACGTAGCGCGCTGGGATTACAGTCAATACGCCGATGCCGTACCGGGAGTCTAGACGACAGATTGGAGTGATTGACGAAAGGAGACTTAACATGGCAAACTCGTTCACCAGTGTCCAACCGGGCGATATTATCTCGTCTGACTTGATGAATTATCTTCTGACCAAGTTGGGCGAAATCGACCAGCGTGTTACCACGCTGGAACAAGGAGGGGGTTCTGTGGGCCAGGTAACGATTACTAGCTTCGAGCCGCCTAATCAAATTGCCTCTGGCCAGGAGCTAACTGTACACGGCACGAATTTTGACTTCCCGCCCACGAATAACACCGTAACGATTGACGGCACGCAGCTCACGAGTTTCCGTCCCGGCAGCACCAGCACCGTGCTCAAGTTTATCGTGCCGACCACGCTGGTCATACCATCTGGAGGCAAAAACGTGACCATTAGCGTGGAGAACAGCCTCGGAGAGTTTCATGCGCTCTACCGAGTTCTGCCTGCTGTGCAGGCGCCTGGCGATCCGCCCGTGATTGAAACGGTACTTCCCGCTGCCGGGGACTTCATCTTCGCCAACCAGCCGATCATTATCACGGGCCAGAATTTTGCCGCAAATCCTGAAGAAAACATCATCCGCTTCCGGCTGATCGTGGGAGGTGGGCCGGAGGTGGTTTACCCGAAGCCTCTGCAAACGATCGCAATCAATGCTGCAAATTCGAACACGACCCAGATTGAGGCGACCGTGCCGAACATCACTGAGGTGCCGGCCGGCCAAAGCCGGAACGTCACTCTAGAGGTAGGTGTGGGCGCTCATGTCCCCGCCGTCCGGGTCATTTCGGTGAGGCAGCCAGCTGTCTAAGTAGTCCCGCTGCCAGGTAGAGACAACCATTCATAAGGAAAGGAGAAGATTATGGCAGGTGTTACCTCTTTTCAGATCAATGTCCCGAGGAAGACCGCTCTGGAACAGCAGCCGATCGCCAAGATCAAGGCGATCATCAGTATGGAAACTAACGCCCCCGTGACCTTCCAGGTCACGGATCCCCGTGGCGCGCCGGTTATGACAATTGGCCCGATCTCGGCCGGGAGCGCTCCTGTCGGTCCACTTGCGTTCAGTCCCGCCCCGCCTGCGCCGGCGGTGGCCTTCGATGCCTTGACAGTTACCTCCCCTTCCGGCGCTCTTCCAGTCAATGATCCCTTACGACGGATTTATCCGTTCTTCTTTGATCTGGACTCCGACTACGACTCGAATAACAGTTGCGCCAATACGATGGCGACGGCCAACGAAACCTGGACGATCACCGTGACCACCGCAGGGCTGGAGATCAGCGGCGTCTGCTTGCAGAGCTTCGATCTGAATGTACCCGGAGCGCAATGTGGTGCGACGATCCGACTGGTGCCGCTGACCGAGCCGGTCGCTACCGTCGTAGGCGTTCCTGCTCCTGAAAGCCTCTGTCTGGAGGTGCGCCCTGCGGTAGATGCGGTGTTGGTGTTAGACACATCGGGCAGCATGTCCAGCTCAACCCTGGGAGGGGCGCCGCAGCCGAAGATTGACGCATTGCATGAAGCGGTGACCGACTTCGTCAACGTGTGGAACTCGCTACGCACCAGTGAAGGCGCCGGCGCCCCAAGCGACCAGGTTGGTGTGGCGCTGTTTGATCATGACGCCTCTTGGTGGTCCTTTGCTACCGGCCTGGGATCATTTGCCGGCAGACAAGCCGACATCTTAGCCAACGTGAACACGATAGCGGCAGGGGGCGCGACCTCTATCGGGGACGGGCTGATCCTTGCGGATAGTGCGTTGGGCGGGGCGAGCACGAGCCGGCGCGTTATTTTGCTGATGAGCGACGGTATGCAGAACACCGACCAGATGGCGGCCGTGGTGGGTGGGCAGGTGCTGACGCACGCCCTGGCAACCCCGGCCGTTACCACGCCATTGCCCAATCAGGCCAATTACCAGGTGTATGCCGTAACCGTGGGTACCGGCGCGGCGGTCTCGGCGGCGATCAACCAGGACATCGCTACGGCAACCGGAGGCTTCTACGCCAACT
>JBAURA010000153.1:0-1749 GCA_049580985.1 Chloroflexia bacterium | reverse complement strand
CTTATTTATTTCTCTATGCTCTGCTTACCTCTGCTATCTCTGCTTCCTCTGCTTTGAATCCACAGCTTGATTAATCGAACTGTATGAGTTGAAGACTAACGTCCACCGACAACTGACAACTGACAACTGGCAACTGACAACTGGCAACCCCTACGTCGTATTACGTAGAAGCATGTGGTATACTTGTCGCGCAATGGCTACTAGGACCACTGGCGTCGGTGCGGGCGGCGCGGAGGATGGGGGGAGGCGTACACCTGCCGAGAGTGTGGGGGAGCACGCGTCACCTGGCGTTTCGCGGGGTGAGGCTGCCGACGGCAATACGCAGCAGATTCCCATTGTAGAGAAGCCGGCGGAGCTTCAGAGGGCGAAGCTGACTGCTGAAGAATCCCCCTACGAAGGCGAGAGCGCGGGTCCGGACGGCGATGGAACCCTGATCTTGCAGGAAACGAAGCCGATGCCCTCGGTGGCATGGCCGCCACCCGTGCCGCAGGTGTATGAACCACCGACGAGGCCACCCTCGCTGAGGCGCAACCGGGAAGGCGCACAGACAGGGCATAGCACCGCCCCGCACACGCGTCCCGGCCTGCTCACCCAGGAATTGAGGCGGGCGCTGCCTGCGTGGGCGCTACCTTTGCTCACCTCTCAGCCCCTGAGCGTGTGGCTTGGCTCGCGCATCGGGATGACGCTGCTGGCGTTGCTCGCCACGATGATGATCCCCGCGATAGCTCCCAGAGGGACGGCGAACTGGTACGGGTCGCCCGGCGGGCCGCCGCTCAGCCCGGTGGTCGAGAGCATCGCGGGCGTGTGGACGCGCTGGGATGGGCAGTGGTACCTCAAGATAGCCACCGAGGGCTACCGGCTCGACGACGGTTCGTCGGCCTTCTTCCCGCTCTACCCCTGGACCATCACCGTCATGGGGTGGTTGGCCGGTGAGCGGTTCATCTGGGCGGGCATATTCCTGTCGTCGGCCTTCCTTCTAGGCGCGCTGGTGCTGCTGCACAGGCTCGTGCGCTTCGATTTCCATGAGCAGGACGCGGGGCGCACGGTCTTCTATATAGCGGCCTTCCCGATGGCCTTCTTCTTCTGGGCGATCTACAGCGAATCTCTTTTCCTGTTACTGTCGGTGGGGGCGCTGCTGGCGATGCGGGCGCAGAGATGGTGGATGGCGGGGGCCTGCATCGCGCTGGCGGTGTGGACGCGGACGACGGGCCTGCTGCTCCTTCTGCCAATGGCCTGGGAGTTGTGGCGGGCGTACAACCCGCCCCTGCCGACCACGCCCAACGCGATGCCCCCCAAGAGACCATCCGCGCTGGTACCCTTTTCGCTCGTGCTGCCTTTAGCTTCGCTTGCGCTTTTCGTGCTGTGGTCGTGGGTGGTGTTCCGCGATCCACTGGCACCGTTGAGCGCACAAACCGAGTGGAACAGGCAATTCTCGTGGCCGTGGCAAACGGTGGCGGGAGCATGGAACGCCGCCACGCAGGCGGGGCTGACGTTCCAGCCTGAGAGCCAGGCGTGGACCTACCTGGGCGCGCTGGTACTGGCGTTGGCGCTGGGCGCGCTATCGGTGCGCTGGCTGCGGCCAAGCTACAGCATCTATTTGTGGGCCGGGATACTCTTCCCTCTATTCTCGGCAACCCGCCTGAACCCGCTGCTGTCTTACCCGCGCTTCCTGGCCGTGCTCTTCCCGGCGTTCATAGTGCTGTCGCTGATCGGGCGCAACAGGTATGCCAACCAGATCATCACCTGGGT
>JBAURA010000152.1:0-7804 GCA_049580985.1 Chloroflexia bacterium | reverse complement strand
GCATGGGGCTGTGGGGTCCTATGCACCCTGTTCCTTTGGTTTCCTTGTGTATTTGGTTGTTGCCGGGCAGAGGGCGGATATGGGGGTCCGCCCCTACACGGGCATGGGTGGCTGATAGGGCTTGGTGTCCCTATGGCGCAACTGGTCAGTGTTCCGCGTGGGCACAAGGAGCCTAGCCCCTACCCCAACGGGTAGGTGGTTCGGGCGTGTCACGTGGCACGTAGGACTTCCTGTGCTTGACACGCAACGTGTCGTCTAGCCTCTTTGTAAAGGTGCTGGTGCTTACTGCGTATTGCGTATTGCTTACTGCTTAGGCGTTGGGCACGGTATGTGTGTGAGAGGCTAGTCGCAGAGTGGCAGGTGTTACTGCATGACATAGGGACACCAGTGGTCCATACGTCCCTCTTTATGCGGTCAGAGGGTGAAACTTGTTTCAGGAAGATCATAGCACATATGTTCTGTTATTACAAGTAGCCAAATGGGTTAATTTTATTGCAGTTTGGGGGGTTTGCCTGCGCCATGGACTATGTTCTATCGTCCCTAAAGGATAAATAATGTTGGGTAATGGGCTAACCGCAGGGCTTAGCTGGAGTAAGCTGTGCTGTCTTTATGGGACTTTATTAGCCTAATAGTTGGGGCGATTAGCCTTTGTTTGGTGGGTGACGGTGGTAGAGACCGCGTAGGTCGTTCATGCGCACCTTTGCTATGTCTTTGAGCATGCGGTAGGAGTCTTTTAGGGGGTTGACGTTGGCGCCTTTGGAGTAGAACCAGCGGACGGGGACTTCTTTGATTTTGTAGCCCCATTTGAGGGCGAGGTAGAGCACTTCGACGTCGAAGCCGGTGACCATAGCACCCTGTACGTCGGGGGAGTTGTCGCCGTAGAGATGGAGGCTGCGGAAGAGGGTATCGGAGGCTTCCTTGCGGAAGGCTTTGAAGCCGCACTGGGTATCGTTGAATTGGGGGAGGGCCACCAGGCGCACAAAGGTGTTGAAGACGCGGCCCATGAGGTGGCGGTAGAACGGCTCGTCGTAGCGGGCCGCGCCTTTGCCTTCGCGCGAGCCGATGGCTATGTCGTATTTGCCTTCTAGGTATCGGAGGAGCTTGTCGACTTCTTCAATGGGGGCGGAGAAGTCGGCATCGGAGTAGAGGATGTAGCGGCCCTGGGCGGCGAGCATGCCGGTGCGGACGGCGTAGCCCTTGCCCCTGTGAGGGTTTCTGATAATGCGGAGTGCGGAATGCGGAGTGCGGAGTGGGGTAGCGGCGGCGAATTGCTCGGCGAGGGTGGCGGTGTGGTCGGCGGAGCCGTCGTCTACTACGATTATCTCGTAGGGGTAGGCTTTGGTTTCCAGGTAATCGACTACCTTTTTGAGGGAGTCGGGGAGGCGAGTCGACTCGTTGTAGGCCGGGATGACGACCGAGAGGTATGGGCCATCCGATTGCGGAATGCGGAATGCGGAATGCGGAATGTTTGGTTGGGATTGGGCGCTGGTCATGGGGCACGGGGACCTCTGGCGCGTGAAATCGCGCCCGTCAGTGGGTGGGGCGCGCTGGTGAGAAGTATAACACAGGGGGCGGGAGGGCGCAAAGGGCGGGCGGACGAAGGACGGTGGACGGTGGACGGTGGACACGGTATCTAGCTAGGGGTATGGTGTTGAGCTATAATGCGTTGCGAGGCAAGGGTGGTGTATGAGAGAGCAGAAACGTAGGAACTGGGCCGATTGGCCGGTGGTTATGCTGGTGATGGTTGTGGGGGGCCTGCTGGTATCGGCGGGAGGGACGAACGCGTCGGGCGCACGGTCGTTGCGTGTCGATGGGCCGGGGGGTGCGGGCACGCCTACGGCGACGGGAACGCCCGGTTGCACGCCGGTATGGGTGGAGAAAGCGCCGCTGCCGAGGGGCGCGATGGGGCTGTCGTTGGCGGTGAGCGGAGGCTACCTGTATGCTTTCGGGGGGCGAGATTTCACTTACAACAACCTGGCGAGCACCTCGCGATACGACCCGGCGAGCGATAGCTGGACGGCGCTGGCGGATATGCCTGCGCCACGCAACTGGGCGGCGGCAGCGGCGGTGGGCGGGTATGTGTACGTGGTGAATGGGTCGCAGGGGGCAGGGCCGTTGAACACGGTGTTCAGGTATGAGATCGCCAGCAACTCGTGGATGGTGTTGCCGCCTATGTTGGGAGCTACCTATGGGCATGCGTTGGTGGCTTTGAACGGGGATATTTACAGGATCGGCGGGTTGGACCCGGCGGGGGTGTATACGAGCAGCGTGGAGATATTGGGGCAGGGGTTCGTGGCGTCTATGCCGGAGGGGAGATCGTGGGCTTCGGCGGTGACGCTGGGTGGGTATATCTACGTGGCCGGAGGTAGCGGGAAGCTGGGTGAATCGACCAAGACGTTCAGGTACGATCCGTCTACGGACACGTGGAGCGACGGGGCTATCGCTGACCTGCCTGAGCCTAAGGCTTTCTCGGCGGCGGGGGCGCTGGATGGGCGCTTCGTGGTGGCGGGGGGAGGGACAGGCAGCAGCTACAGCAGTGTGTGGGCCTGGGACCCGCAGAGCGACGCGTGGGAGAGTCTACAGGACTTGCTGTATCCGCGCTTCAATATGCCTGGGGCGGTGGTGGGGGATGTGATGCACGTGGTCGGGGGTATCAATGACGGGGTGCCGACCGATACGCACCAGGCATACGAGGTGGGGGGGTGTGCGACGGCTACGGCTATACCGACGGCGAGCGCCAGTGCGACGGCGACGCCGACGTTGTGTGTTGTGCAGTTCACGGATGTGCCACAGGGGCACACGTTTTATGAGTATATTCGATGTTTGGCGTGCCAGGGGATAGTATCGGGCTATGACGATGGCACGTTCAGACCGGAGAACGGGGTGACGAGGGGGCAGTTGTCGAAGATAGTGGCGAACGCGGCTGGGTTCGTGGAGCCGGTGGGAGGGCAGCAGTTCGAGGATGTGCCTGTGGGTTCGACGTTCTTTGACTTTGTGTGGCGGTTGGCGGATAGGGGGATGATCTCAGGGTATCAATGTGGTGGGCCAGGGGAGCCATGCGTCGCGCCGGGCAACCTGCCTTACTTCAGGCCGGGGAGCAGTATCACGAGGGGCCAGATCGCCAAGATAGTGGCGAACGCGGCAGGGTTCGTGGAGCCGGTGGGGGCGCAACAGTTCGAGGATGTGCCGGTGGGTTCGACATTTTTTGAGTTCGTGTGGCGTCTGGCGGATAGGGGGATAATGTCGGGATATCCGTGTGGTGGGGCGGTCGAGCCGTGTATCGCGCCGGGCAACAGGCCGTACTTCAGGCCGGGGGCGAACGCTACGAGGGGGCAGGCGAGCAAGATCGTGGCTAATGCTTTTTATCCTGATTGCAGTGGGTGGTCTTGGTGACGGTGGACGGTGGACGGTGGACGGTAATCAGAGAAAGATTGGCGAGTTGTTTTGATGTGGGGTTTCTGATGGTTGTGATTGAACCACAAAGAGACAGAGATCACAAAGGGATCACGAAGGTGATTCTTGATGCGTTTGTTTAGAGAGGGAAAGATATGCCGATTTATGAGTACAGGTGTGCTGACTGCAAGCGGAGAGTGAGCGTGTTCTTCATGAGCTTCAGCGTGGCGGATAGGAGGACTGAGGCGGGTGAGGTGGAGTGCCCCAGGTGTGGGGGGAAGCGGCTGTCGCGGTTGGTGTCGAAGGTGAATATGGTGCGGGGGGGTGGGCCGGTTGGGGATGGTATGGCCGAGGATATGGGTGATGGGGGGATGGGTGGTATGGATGATATGGGGGGTATGGGTGGGATGGAGGGGATGTTTGAGGGGTTGGACGACGAGGACCCCCGGTCGGTGGCGAGATGGGCGCGGCGCATGAAGGATAGTATGGGCGATGAGATGGACATGGGGCCTGAGTTCGACCAGGCGCTGGCACGTATCGAGGCGGGGGAGGACCCGGACAAGGTAATGGATGATATGGACCCTGAGGCGCTTGGGGGGCCGGGTGGGGAGGAGATGGAGGAGTTATGAGTTATGAGTTATGAGTTGTCGGTTGGTAGTCGGTAGTCGGTAGTCGGTAGTCGGTTGTGGTGTAGTTTGGTTTTATCTTGGGTTGGAGTGTGGATTCAACGCAGAGGTAGCAGAGATAGCAGAGGAAAGCAGAGGTTTTGGGTTTGGGGGTTGGGGTTTTATTTCGGGGCTACGGTTGTGGGTAGAGGGTTTTGGGGATGGAAGAGGGGGCGCGATGGATGTCGCGTCCCCTTTTGGGTTGTTGTGGATGGTGGGTTATTGGAGCAGAAGCTCAAAGTGGACGTGGTCACCCTCGTCGACGCCGGCGCCCGTGAGGCGGGTCCAGAGGTGCTGGGCCAGCATGAGGCTCTTTTCGCCGATAAGGGCGGTGGCGACTGTGCCGAGGACGAAGCCGAAGCCAAGCCCCAGCAGGCCTGCCAGGAGGTAGTTGCCGGTGGCCGACTTGGGGGCTATGGCGACGCTGATCGCCGGGCGCTTCTGGTTGCCTATGTTGAGGGTGCCGTGTTGTGTTTTGACCTGCATCGCTTTATCCTCGGCACGTCGTTGTGCGTGCGACAGGTGGTTATTGCGTATTGCGTATTGCGTATTGCGTATTGCGTACTGCTTTGTGTTTATTGTTGATACGGGGGCGTTACTGGACTACCAGGACGGGTTGGGCGCCTGCCCAGAGCTGTTCGAGGCGGTAGAAGTCGCGTGTTGCCCGGTCGAATATGTGGACGAGGACCGGGCCGTAGTCCATCAACACCCATTTTGCATCGGCCATGCCTTCTATATTAGAGGGGTTTTGCCCGGCATCGCTCAGTTTTTCGTCTATCTCTTTGGCGATGGCTTTGACGTGGCGGTCGCCTGTGCCCGTGCAGATGACGAAGTAGTCGGCGATGATGGACACCTTGCGGATGTCGAGCATCACAATGTCTTCAGCTTTGCGGTCTTCGGCTATGTCGACCACTGTGCGTGCCAGTTCGTTTGGTTCCAGTGTTGGGCCTCCGGGATGTTGTCGGTTGTTAGTTGTCAGTTGTCGGTGGTTATTTGTGGTGTTAGTTGAGCACAATTCGTACCGCCGGATGGGTTGTGTATGCTGTTTGTGGGGCGGTGGTTACAGGGGAATTATACCATATAGAGGGTGGGGAAATCCCCGAAAAGGAACAGGACGACCGCTTTGTGGTGGTCGTCCTGTGGTTGGGCTTGTGCGGGTGGCTAGGTTTGAGCTAAGGTTCGAGGTTAGTTTCAGGGGCTGAAGTACATGAAGGCAGCGAAGGCGTAGAGGAGGAGGGCTACAATGATGAGGACTATAGCGCCTATGGGGATGCGCTTGCGCTTTCCGTCTGCCTGGCCGTCTACCTTCATCTTGAGGGAGGCGTCGGCGTCGGATGCCTTGAGGGGGCCGGTGAGAGTGCCGTTGCCTGTAGGGGCTATGTTGTTGGCGGAATTGGTCAGGAAGCCTGTGCCGAGGGGGCCTGTAACCGCGGGAATGGTGCTGTCGAAGGCGCCCGTGGTGAGGTCGAAGGAGGTATGACGCTCGATACGGTCGGTGCTGAAGGAGGAAGCGCCTGCGCCCACGGTGTGTAGGGCCTGCCTGCGGAGGGCGACCCACCGGAGGCCGAGGTTGGCTTCTTCGCTGGAGGGGTCGAGGAGGACGGCTCGCTGGAAAGCGGCCTCGGCTTCGTCGAGGTCGTGGCTCGTGCCTCCTAGCCAGACCCAGATTTCGGTGGTGTCGGGGTGGCGGGTAGCCAGGGATTGGAAGAGGCGATGGGCGGTGACTTTATCGCCCGCCTGGGCCGCACTCATGGCGCGCGACATCTCTTCTTGCAGATTACCGAAGCCCGTATTGTTGGCGACGGTGCCGGTTGGAGCACTCATGTTCATTGGTCAAACTCCCGCAGGGCGTGTGCCTCGTGTTGAAGGCAAGTATATTGCTATTTGTTGTAGGTATAGATGCTACTCTACATGTCCAATATACATAAGCGCGTGCGTGGAGGCAATAGTTTTCGCTAAAGAGTGGGACTAATGTACTAAGTTAGGGGATTAGGGATTAGGGATTAGGGATTAAGGGGTTAAGGGTCAGTGAGTCTTAATACTGATCCCCTAATCCCTAACCCCTTAACCCCTAACCCCTGACCCCTGGAAACGGGTGGGGGCGTGAGAAGCAGAAGGGTCGGGTAGGCGGGGCTGCTCCGCTTGCCTGACCATTCTGTTTCTCACGCCCCCTGGCCGTGGGTGCCACATGGTACGTGGCGACGCAAAACCACGTACCATATGGACGTGTCAAGAAGTCATGCTACATGGGTATCGGTGACGGAGGGTGTGGCGGGTTCGGCGTAGTTGTCGGCGGCGAAGAGGGGAAGCTGGCGGGTCAGGGATTTGCGGCCTACCGGCTCGCGGAAGCGCAGGAGGTCGGTCTTGCGGACCAGGATGCCACGCTGGGCGGGAAGGTTCCAGGCTCGCAGCTTGCCTTCGCGGATGGCGAGACGCACATCTCCTTCGGTGATGCCGAGGTAGAGGGCGGCTTGCTTGGTTGTGTACATTTCGTCGGTCATGGGGTACCTCGCGGTGGACGGTGGACTGTAATTACGAATTACGAATTACGAATTACGAATTACGGCCTACCGTCTATGGTCATTTATGCTGCTTCGCCTTTTAGCATGTCGATGAACTGGGAGGCTTCGGCCTTGGTCAGCTCGTTGGGGCGGACGCCGAAGACCTCGGCGCAGCGGTCGTCTACTTGCTGCTCGGAGAGGCGCTTGCCAGCCCTGCCGATGGCGTAGATGGCCTTCAACTGTTTTTCGGTGAGGGCCGAACCGGCGGGGGATACCTCTGGGAGACGGTCGAAATCGTCTTCCTGGGCAGGGAGCCTGCCGCCTTCGATGCGGGTGAAGCCGCCGTTGCCGAAGGTGCCCGACTTACCACTGTTGTTGCCGTTACCGTTGCCTTTGTTGATGAAGGCGCTCGCGCGGTTGACTACATTGCGCGGCTCGGCGAGGTTGACGGGGCCATCGACCACCTGGGCAGCGCCTGGGCGGGCGTTGGCCGCGAAGTCGAAGTCGTGGCAGAACTGGGTGCCGTAGCCGAGGGCGGCGAGGGCGCGGCCAACGGCCTTGGTCTCGGCGGCTTCGATGTAGTCGTGGAAGTCGCGGACGGTCTCGGAGCCCCAGCCTGTGGCCTTGCCGCCGCCTGGGACCTCGACCTCGGCGCGGAAGAGGGCGAAGCCGCCTTCTTCGTTGTGCTGCACGATCTCGGTGGACATGCGGGCGTCGGGGTGCTCATGCCGGAGCCACATGACGCGCCATTTGACTTCCAGGTAATCGCGGCCATCGAAGTTGCTGAGGTACTGGGTGGGGTCGAAGGGCTGACCGGCCCTGGGCCTGGCTCCGTTGGCGGGTTTGGGTTCAACGAGGTTGTTGATGGGGGTAGGGGTGAGGTCGGAAGTGACGTCTGTCATGTCGGTGGCGAAATCTTCTTGTGTTAGCTTTCTTGCGCTCATTGCTACTGTTGCCTCCTAAGCTCTAATACTCAAAATGTGGCTTAATTCGATGATGTAGGCCGTTTTGTGGGAACCTGCCTCAGCGCGGATGCCTCATTAGCGGCTACGATATTATTATAGCAAATTTGTTCTAGTTTGTCAATAGGTTATGGGTAATTTGTTCTACACATTTTGGGAATTGGGGTTAGGGTTGTGGGCGTAAGGGTAGGGTTGAGGAGGTTTGTTGGAGAATACAAAAGCAGGATGCGTGTTGCTCGTATCGCATCCTGCTTTTGTGTCGTCCCTATGGGACTTTGGGGTT
>JBAURA010000151.1:0-6291 GCA_049580985.1 Chloroflexia bacterium | reverse complement strand
GGCTGCGGGAGTGGTATGAGGAGTTGGGGGCTGGGGATTAAGGGATTGGGGATTAGATAAGATGTGCCTGCAAATCTGATCTGCTTATGGAAATTCCTTAAGTAAGCAGATCAGATTTTCATGCTATGAACCTAACCTTACATGGAAGTTCCTTAAGTGTAAGGTTAGGTTTGGCGTCTCCAAGCCCTAACTCATTACTGAGTCCATTGGGCGGTATTGAGTATCTCGTCTATGGTGTTTTCCAGGGTGGTCAGCGATTCGGGGGCGGTGCTGTCTCCCTGGTAGTGCTGGACCGTGTGGGTCTTGCCGCCACGCACCAGGGTGATGTTGGCGTAGGGCAAGTCGGTTATTTCGTAGTTGGTGTAGCTTGGCATGGTGTCGAAGTTAGCTTTGTCGAGAGTGTCGAGCAGTTTTTGCATGGTGGCCTGGTCTACGGTGGCTACGCGGAAGCCTTGAATTCGCGTGAAGTACCTGCCGTGGAAGAGGAGCACGCCGTTGCCGAAGGCGGTTACCTCGTAGTCGGGACAGAAGCCGAAGCAGCGGAGACGCTCGAAGTGCACGGCCACGCCTTCCATGCCGGTGAAGGGCTTGAGGTCGGCTAGCTTGTGCTCGGTGATGGTGAGAGCAGCCTGAGGCATGTAGAGCCCTATGTGCTCGCCCTGGTAGAACGCTTTGTCGGCAATGCCGTCGAAGGTAACCTTCTGGCCGAGGCACAGGGCCTTGCCGCCGGATGTGGAGGGCTTGCTGACAACCACGAACGGCTCGGGCGCCGCGAAGCTGGTCATCATGCCTCTCGCTTTGTTGGCTGCCGGGGCCGACTGGTCGGAGGTGAAGGGGTCGAATAGCGCCAGCAGGACAGTATCTTCGTTGTCGAGCAGGCTCTCAGGCACCTCCAGGCCCATGTGGAGACCCATCGTAGCTGCGTCTTTGCCGGTGGCGATCACCCAGCCTTCCCAGCCTTTGAGGTTCCTGCCTGCGAGGGCGGTCCAGGCACCGGCAAGTTCCTGCCTGGCTTTTTCGATCGGGGCCTGTTGCTGCTCGTATTGCTCAGGAGTGGTGATACCGGCGAGTATTTTGCGCAGCGCTTCCAACTTGGCGTTTAGCTCGCTGTAGGCGGGGGCATCGGAAGGTTGTCCGGGGGTTGGAGTGCCTGGGACGGTGGCCGTGCCTTCGGCGGGGGTGGTTGGCTCCGTGACGGCGTTGATGGTCACGTCGGTGGCGCAGGGTATAATGGCTACGGGCGTGGGTGTGACGCCTCCGAGCGTGCCGGTACCGCAGGCGGCCAGGGTGGGCAACAGCAAGGCCATGACGATCAGGATAGCGGCTGTGCGGGTAAATCTATGTATCACTTTACTTTCCTCTCTATATAGTGGTTTGGTGTCCTAGCATAGAGACGTTGATGAGCGGTGGATAGTTCCATAGACGAAAGACGAAGGGTGAAGGACGAAGGACGGGGCACAAATCGTGCCAGTAGGGTGCTTGTGGTACAATGCGGGCGCTGAGAGAGCGGTACGCAAAAGGTCAGCGAATGAGGGATAGAGTATGGGCCAGGGACACACGGTTGTGGATGGGCATAAAGAGGGGCTGCCGACGAGGGCAGCAGGCCTGATCGACCAGGCTTTCACGCATTACCATACTGAGTTCAAGAGGATCACGGTGTGTGCGAGGGAGAGATTCGAGGCGTGCGATTGGCATGGGCTGCACAGAGACGCCGAAGCGCGGCTCGACCTGTACGGGGTGTACGTTGACGAGGCGGTGAAAGCCCTGAAGGCGATGCTGGGAGAGAGTGGGGGAGACAGGGCACTGCTGGCAGCGATCAAGGAGGAGTATTCGCGCCGTATCAGGGAGCGGGACGACTTCGACATCGCGCAGAGCTTCTACAATTCAGTGTTGATACGCGGGGCACGAGCGGCGGGCATTACGGGCATCGATACCAGTATCGAGTTCATGGGGACGGAGTTCGCCACGCCGCCGACAGCAGCAGGCGGGCCGGTGTTCGTTACGTTCAATAGCGAGGGGAGCACCGAGGCGCTGATTCAGGACCTGCTGTGGGCGTGCAACTTCCGGTCGGGTTGGGGCGACCTGGCGGGTGACGCGGTGGCCAAGATAGAGGCACAACTGGCCGAGATGGGGTGGGGCAGGCAGGTGGGCGTACTTGAGATCGCGAGGCCGATCTTCTACCGGGGCAAGCGGGCATACCTGGTGGGGCGGGCCAAAGTGATCAAGACGGGGAGCGAGGCGCGCTATGTGCCGCTGGTGATCTCGCTCGCCCATGGCGACGACGGGGTGTCGGTGGACGCGGTGCTGATGGACGAGGACGACGTTAGCATCCTTTTCAGCTTCGCCAGGGAGTATTTCCACGTGGATGCCGAGAGGCCGCACGCGTTGGTGCAGTTCCTCCGCACGATTATGCCTCTCAAGCCGGTGGCGGAACTGTACATCTCGATAGGGTACAACAAGCACGGGAAGACGGAGCGATACCGGGACCTGATGCGGCACATGGCAAGCTCCAGCGACCGTTTTGAGATGGCGCGGGGCGACCGGGGGATGGTGATGCAGGTGTTCACGCTGCCATCGTACGACCTGGTGTTCAAGGTGATCAAGGATACCTTCGACTACCCGAAGCGCACGACGCGGAAGGAGGTGCGCGAGCGCTACGCGTTGGTGTTCAAGCACGACAGGGGCGGCAGGATGGTGGATGCGCAGGAGTTTGAGTACCTGAGGTTCGATAAAGACCGCTTCCAGCCCGAATTGCTGGACGAGTTGCTTGCCACCTGCGGGCGCACGATACGGGTGGAAGGCGACAGCGTGGTGATCGACCATATGTACACAGAGCGGAGACTGGTGCCGCTCAACCTTTACTTGAGGGAGGTGAGCGAGGAGGCGGCCCGCCCGATGACTGTAGAATACGGCCACGCGATCAAGGACCTGGCATCGACCAATATCTTTCCGGGCGACATCCTGTTGAAGAACTTCGGGGTGACGCGGCACGGCAGGATCGTGTTTTATGACTACGATGAATTGTGCCTGCTGACCGACTGCAACTTTCGCGTTATGCCGCAGGCGAGCGGCAACGACGATTTCGATGAGTTCGATGCGTATGCGCCGGAGCCGTGGTTCTCGGTGGCGGAGAATGACGTTTTTCCGGAGGAGATGCATACCTTCCTGGGGTTGCCGAGCCACCTGAAGGCGTTGTTCTACGAGCACCACAGCGATCTCTTTACCGCAGAGTATTGGGCCGATTTGAAGCGGCGACTCCTGGCGGGGGAGATGATCGAGGTGCTGCCTTATGGGGAAGGGAGTCGGATCACTAAGGATAGCTAACAAAACCTGGATGGTGGTGTAACATGTGGTCAGGAGATAAAGGAGGGGAAATGAGGTACGACAGCTCGAAGAGTGTAGTTGTTCTCTCTGAGAGTACAGCCCTCGTAGTTATCGACGTGCAAAAAGGCCTTGATGAGCCGTACTGGGGCGAGCGCAACAATCCTGAGGCTGAGCAGAACATGGCAAGACTGCTGGATGCATGGCGGCGACGGGGCATGCCGATCTATTACATACAACACCAGTCAAAGAATCCGAATTCTCCTTTACGCCCCAATTACGTGGGAAATGAGATTAAGGATATCGTGAGGCCGCGGGCGGGCGAGCCTGTTCTTCAGAAGAATGAGAACAGCGCCTTTATCGGAACGGACCTTGAGGAGCGACTCCGAGCAGGCAACCAGAACACCGTGGTGCTCACCGGGTTGACTACCGATCACTGCGTTTCCAGCACGGCCAGGATGGCGGCGAACCTGGGCTTTGACACCATTGTTGTGTCGGATGCAACAGCTACTAATGAGCGCTACAGCCCCATCACATCCCGGCACTTCACAGCCGAGGAGATGCATGAAGCAGAGCTAACCTCCCTCAGCGGAGAGTTCGCCAGGATCGCGGAAACTGAAACAGTCCTAAGAGCACTTGGGAGTGAGTAGGTTTTGTTAGCCGTCTAAGAGTTGAATAGCTATTTTAGCTCCAGGATGGCTTCCTCTATTTCTTCGCCGCGTGCGTTGGCAAAACTCTTTACGTAGCCGGTGATTATGAAGCCGCATTTTTCGAGCACGCGGATGGAGCCGGTATTGTCTTTGGCAGCCTGGGCGTAAAGAGGGCGTGATGTCACGATTTTCAAGAAGTGTGTAAGCGCCCTGGTGGCGAGACCTTTGCCCCAGTATTCTCTACCGATCCAGTAGCCGACTTCCGGTTTGCCGTCCCATACAAAGCTCAGGATGTTACCGGCTACTTGCCCGTCGAGGAGGATGGTCCTTTTTGTGATGCCGTCGTCAGCCAGGATCCTGGCCCAGTGGGCCATAAAGGCTTCTCTGTCGTTGGGGTCCCTGGAGGTGAAGGCGACCATGTGGCGGGCACCGGGGTCTTGCTGGTGCTCGAAGAAGATCGGGAGGTCGTCTTGTGCCACATCTCGCAAGAGGGTTTGACCGGTCAATGGTGGCCCCTCATATTCTTCATCTTCTTTCGTGGGTACCTGGGGCTTTGAATGAGGTGGGTCGGCTTTGGCCTGGTTCGCATACTGTGCCTGGTTGGTAAGGGATGGGATTCTTTGCTTCGCTCAATGGAGCAAACTGCAAGTTGTATATGCAAAAGGTGTCAGTGACGCTGGTCGGCTTTGACTTGGTTCGTATATCGGCTGGGTCGATAGAGGACGAGATCCTTCGCTTCGCTCAGGATGACAACCACTTAGGGGTGGTGGATGGATATAGAACTTGCAGTTTGCTCCCTCAGAATGAGAGCCTCTCACTTGGTATTAGCCCCTGGAGCGTCCGTTGGCGGGGCGGGTGGCAGGTCCTGTGGGTGCAAGCTCGGGCATATCGGCGATGGGTCCTCTGCTACGCATAGTGCCCGTACTCTCTGAAGAGATTACAGCAGCATTGGCATCGGGTATGCCGTCGCCTGAGTCGTCGGGGGTGGACTCGCGTGAGGATACGAGGCGGTTGTAGAGAAGCTCGATCTCCGTGGGGTCGAGCTGGCCCAGGCGTTTGCCATCGCAGTAGCGGGCGGCGGCTTTGGTCATGTGGATTTCGGCGATGCCGTATTCTTCGGCTTTGTCGAGCAGGTCGCGCAGGGTGAGGGCGGGCTGTTCGGGCGCGAATAGCTCGTTTGGCGGGGGTGAGGGGATGTCAACCTGCTTGATGGGGGCCTGAGCGTTAATCTCGCGGACCAACTGGCTGAAGTCGAGGTTTTCGAGCTTGCGGCCAAGCTGGTAGAGGTGGCCGACGTTGGTCTTGGAGACGGTGGCGAGGCGTTTGGCCCGGAAGTCGTCGCCAAGCATCAGGGAGAGGTTGAAGGTGATGTCGGAGTAGTAGTCGGTGCCGCCGATGGTCATGATGATTAGCTGGCCGGCCTCGTTCTCGTCGCGCTCCTGGCCCTGAGGGACGGCGTGCTCGGTGATGGCGACCCAGCGGCGAGATACTCGGCAGAGGAGGTCGAGCACCTTCTTGGCCTTGGTTTGCAGCACGTCTACTTCGTTGGTGGTGAGCTTGGCGCCCTCGCCGCGCTGCTGCTCGGCTATCTCGATGGCGCGACCGTAGAGGGTATCGAAGTAGCCGTTCCAGGAGTCGAGGACGAGGCCGCCGTACAGGGGGTTGCCGTGGCGATCTTTTTCGTCGATGGCCCACTGGATGTCGTCCAGGAGGGTGTCGGGGTCGGAGGTGATGGCGTCGAAGCGTTCGTTGACGCCGATTACGTTGCGGGTTTTGTCTTCCGTGTCGAAGACGCAGATGCGGCCAATGCCCGCCTCGGCCATGGAGAGGGCCAGGTGGGTCTTGCCGCTGTTGCTGGGGCCACGGAAGATGGTGACCAGGCGGCGGGCGGTTGGGCGGCGGTTGAGGGGGCTGGGCTTGTTGTTGGGCCGGATGGGTGGGGGGTGAGTTATGCTGTTGTCCATCGCTCTATGGTCTCCTGTTGAGTGCTTGGGCTCCCTGGATCAGAATTAGTGATGGGTAGGATTTTGGGAGTCAGAGTCATGCTATTATGGAACATTTGTTCTATACAACTATCATAAGGCGATGGACTTTGTCTGTCAAGAGGTTGAGATAGGAGTTTTGCACATATTTGATAGTCTTGGAAGGGTGGGGATGATGTAATTCAATAAAATGAACAGGATAAGCCTCGCACGGCGGCTGAAGCCGCGTGCTACGTCAGCAAAGCCCGCCTTCGCGGGCTGGGGCTTGGGTAGCTCTAATGTAGATTAATCTGTTAAAGAGCATAAGAAGCTGATTTGAGCAGGCGTGTTTTCAAAGG
>JBAURA010000150.1:0-6099 GCA_049580985.1 Chloroflexia bacterium | reverse complement strand
GGTCCGATGGTAGGGGTCGCGGTTGAGGAAGGCGTATTGGTGGGGAAGGCAGTGGGTGTTGCAGTAATAATTGGGGTGTAGCTGGGTGTTGGAGTAAGAGTAGGAGTAAGAGTAATAGTGGGAGTAGGCGTGGGTTGTGTTCTCGCAAGGTTGACTATCTTGGCTATCTGACCTCGGCTGATGTTGTTGCCTGGGCGGAAGTAGGGGCGATTGTTGGGTGGGACGCATGGCTCAGGGCTGCCGCAGGGGTAACCGCTGATGATGTTGAGGACTGCGAGGCGTTCAATCGCCTCATAGAATGTGTAGGCAGGGGGTACGTCCTCAAAGGTTTGAGTTGTGATGGGTTGGTTCAAGCCGAAGGCGAGGACGGCCATCTTGGATAGCTGGCCTCGGCCCACTGCATTGCCTGGGCGGAAGTAGGGGCGATTGTCGGGTGGGATACATGGCTCGTTTTCACTGCCGCAGGGGTAGCCGCTGATGATGTCGCGTGAGGCCATGCGCTCGATATACTCGTAGAAAGTGTGCGCAGGCGGGACGTCCTCGAAGAATTGGGTGGTGACGGGCTCGTGGAAGCCTGCGGCGAGGGATACGACCTTCGCTATCTGACCGCGAGTAGACCAGTTGTAGGGTTTGAAGCATGGGACGTGGGCGGGGCCGTCGCAGGGTGGGGCAGTGTTGTAGCCAGACACGACGCCGAGGTCGTTGAGGTCGAGGACGTGCTGATAGAAGTAGTCGGTTGGACAAACATCGGTGAAGCGTTCGGCTGGGCAGCGCGGTGGTTCGGGGGTGGCGGTGGGCGTGGGTGTGGGTGGACATGGGTTGTACCGCTCTACGAGCGTGAAGGGAGAACCTGTCCAAGCTTGCCCCACAGCCCACACGTCGTCGCTCGCCACCGCAGCTACGCCCCAGAGGATATTACTCGCGGCTGCATTAGGGCTTGACACCACCGTCCATGTATTCCCATCCCAATGCTCTATCAGTGTGTGGAGGTTGACGATTTTGCCCGAGTAGGAAACGCCCACAGCCCACACATCGCTGCTCGATATGGCAACTATGCCATAAAGACGGTTCATAGTATTCGCGTCAGGACTGGGAACCAGGCTCCATGAATTCCCATCCCAATGCTCAGTTAGCGTATGTCGATCAATACCGGTCTCACTACGGTAATACCCTACAATCCACACATCGTTGCTGGATACACCGTCTACCGCGAGTAGCTCGTGGCTCGTGCTTATGTTGGCGCCCGGAACCAGGCTCCACTCGCTGCCGTCCCAGTGCAATATGCCACCACCTACAACCCATACATCGTCGCTCGATATGGCTGCTACTGCATTGATGCCCCCCACATTGGGGGATGGGACTACGCTCCAAGCATTCCCATCCCAATGCTCAATTAGCGTGCGCTCGGCGGTGCCATCATAGTAATGTCCAACAGCCCACACATCATCGCTTGATACTGCTGATACTCCGACGAGGGAGTTAGTACGTGTGCCAACATTAGGACTTGGGATGATGCTCCACTCGCTACCGTCCCAATGAATTATTAGCGTCATGAAGGTGGTAATATCGTAATTACCGACTGCCCATATATCATTGCTCGCTATCGCCGCTATCCCGTTGAGGCTGTTGTAGCCTGAACCGATGTTGGGGCTTGGTACAATCGACCAGGCGGAGCCGTCCCAGTGTTCTATCAGTGTGCGTGCAGTACCAGTAATGTAGGAACCGACCGCCCATACATCGTTGCTGGCCAATGCTGCTACTGCATTGAGGAAATTACTGCCTGCACCCCAGTTAGGGCTGGGCACCACAGCCCAATCGGGTTCGCAATTGGGTGCATAAGGCGCGGATTGCGGCTGTATGGGTGGTGAGGCTGCTACCTCGGATGGCCTGCCGGTTCGAGACAATACGACCACAATTGCGGCAATGGCAACAAGGAAAAGGGACACTTTCATGCGGGTCGCGGTAGACATCGGCAAGTACCTGTCACAAGATGGTGGCTGCACGATTATACCACCGAATGTGTGGGTTACGATACAAACGCGCTAGAAGCACCAAACCTTCAGTGGTAGCCCGACTGTCCATTCGCCACCCAAACATAGGTCCCTACGGGACTTTCGCGCCTCACCATCATCGCAATTGGTAGATAAAACCGCCACCCCAATTTCGGGCCATCCTGGGTCGTTCCGCCCAACCCATTACCCCAACGCCGTCATCCGGGGCACGTCAGGCGTAACACTATAACAATCTTCCCCGCGCAAATACCTTTGCACCCCAACCCAAATATCGCGGGTCCATTCCGCCACGATCACCGGCCTGCCCAGCTCCTGCTGAAACGTCTCCACCCGCCACTCGTCCAACGTCCGCACCCCGCTGAAATCGAACATCCTGCGCGGCAAGAACACCAAATCCGCCGGCTCCTCCCCTCCCTCTCCATACGCCCGTAACGCCTCTGCCGTCTCCTTCCCGAATAGCAGCCCCGAGCAACCCACGTTACCCCCAAGCGTGTTGTTCTTCACAACCACCTGCCGCACGTCAAGCCCCGCCACCCCGCGCAACGGCCCCAACGCCCGCGCCAGCGTGCTCGCCGGCATCTCCCCGCAAGCCAGCGCCACCCTCACCGGGCGCTCGATCCCCTCCGGCAGCTTGCGCGCCGTCTTGCGCGACTCGTCCAATAACTGCCGAACCAGCCCCACCCCGTTCTCGTACTGCGGAAATTCCTCGTACTGCCTCACGTGGGGCACTTCCTTGCCCGCCATCAAATACCACTCGTCCGACAGGAACGCGAAGTTCGTCCCCAACTCCCGCTTCAGCCGCTTCTGCCACCCCTCCACCTGCTCCACCAGCGGCCCCGCCTCTTCCGGCCTGAACGGTCTCAGGTCAAGCTTGATCTGGTAGTGGCTGTTCCGCCTGAACCGGGTCAGCCCCACCGGTACCACCCCCACCGTCTGCACGTGCGGGTAGAGCGCCGCCAGGTCCGAGATCGAGCGGTCAAGGTGCTCCCCATCGTTGATGCCGGGGCACACCACAAGCTGCGTGTGCGTCTCTATCCCCATCTCCCCCAGCCGCCTGAGTTGCGCCAGCACATCCGGTATGCGCGGGTTGCCCAGCAGCCTGCTCCTCAACTCCAATTCGGTTGCATGCACCGACACGTACAGCGGCGTCAGCCTCTCCTCGCCGATCCGCTCCCAGTCGCTCTCCCTGAGATTCGTCAGCGTAATGAACCCGCCATACAGGAACGAATACCTGTAATCGTCGTCTTTTATGTCAAGTGACTTTCGCAGTCCGGGCGCGTTCTGGTCCACGAAGCAGAACGGGCAATGATTGTTGCACCGCTTGATCCCGTCGAATGTAGGGTCCACGAACTCCAGCCCCAGGTCCAATTGCTCAGGCTTGCTGATGCTAAACACCAGCGGCACAGCGATCCCATCGCGCGCCACCTCCACCGTCAGCTCCTCGCTCACCTGGTAGAACTGGTACCCGATCAAATCCCTCACCGCCGTCCCGTTCAACGACAGCAGCCTGTCCCCCTGCGCGATCCCCACGCTCTCAGCCGGGCTACCCGGTACAACCCTATCTATAGTCCCCTGCGATTTATACTGTGCCATCTCTCTATTCCCGACGAAGGACGAAGGACGAAAGTCTGTAATTCGTAATTCGTAATTCGTAATTACCGTCTACCGTCCTTCGTCCTTCGTCCTATTCCTACCACCGGGATCGCCTTCGCCACCCGCGCCCACGTGCTTCCGAAGTGGATCAGCTTGCTGCTCAGCTTGCCATTGATACGCCCCTGCCGCAACGACGCCAGGAACTCCTCCGGCCCGTCGAAATCGGGCATCTCCACGTACGCCCGCCCGACCTCCATCAGCGTGTGCGCGTCCGACCCCGCCGACATCGCCAGCCCATGCGCCCGCGCATACTCCAACGCCTGCTCGTTATCCTCAGGCTTGATCGACCGAGCGTTCAGTACCTCCAGGATGTCCACCATCCCCGCCTCCACCAGCCTGTGCAGCGCCGGCGTCTTCAGCCTGCTCGCCGTCCGCAACGTATCGAACGGGTGAGGCACGCACACCAACCCACCCTGCCCCTTGATCCGCCTGACAGTCTCCTCCGGGCTTAACCCCTTAGGCACCATCTCCGTCAGAAAATACCCGATGATCTCTCCCTCGTTGCTCTTCACCTCTTCCGAGGCGATCACCTTGATAGGCAGATCGGGCATCCGCGAAAGCTCCAGCGCGTTAGCCAGCATATTATGGTCGGTCACGCACAGCGCCCCCAGCCCCCGCTCAGCCGCCGTCTCCACCAGCTTGCGCGGATCGTTCAGCGAGTCGCTACTCAGCTTGGTGTGGCTGTGCATATCCACCCGTATCAACTTGTCTCTACTATTTTGCATCTTTTCCCGTCGCGTTCCAACGCCCCAGCCTACAATTATACCACAAACAAAAGAGGCAAGCCCTCACCGCCCGCCCCTCACGATCCATATACCGTAATTCGTAATTCGTAATTCGTAATTCGTAATTTAGAACTCCCCCACCTCCACCTTCTCATACCCCCCATCCTCCCCAACCACCACGCAAGGCGTCCACTCCCAGAGCGCCGGGCTACCAGCCGCCACCCACGGCTTCCCAACCTCCTCCTCCGGCGTCAGCACCCGGCACGCCACCCCCAACGGCGCGAGATAATTCGGGTCATCAGGCTCCGCCCTCTGAAGCCTCTCGTTATGCTCCCGGTAAACCCCCAGCATAACCCCCATCACCCGCCCCTCCAGCTCCCCACTCTCCAGGTCCGCCCACCCATCTGGCACCCTGAAATAATAGGTGCTGTGCCGCTCCCCCGATTGCACATGCACCCCAAAATAAGAGTCCAGCCGCATCAGCGTATCCGTCAAATCTACCGCAACCACCCGGCTCATAATTCCCCCTTTCAGTGGCGGAATGCGGAATAACCCATATAACCTCCGCGTTTTCCGCTCCTCCCCTTCTCCGCGATTTCAACACCCTACCTACACCCCGTAAAGCCGAAGCACGCCACGCCCTTCAGGGATCTACAATCACATACGAAATACATCCCTACTCAAACATCCTTGTGATAACTGATCCGCGTGGCTACCTTCTCGAATCCCACCCGCTCATACAGACCAAGCGCCCCCGTCGGATTCTCCGCGTCCACCCCCAGGTTGGCCCTCTCCATACCCGCGTCCCGCAAGCGTTGCAGCCCCGTCAGAAGCATAGCCCGCCCCAGCCCTATCCCACGATGCCCCCGGCGAGTGCCCAGCAATCCTATGTGGCCTTCCCGCCTACCATGCATGGCGTTACCAACCTCGTCTGCATACCACAAACAAAACGCCGCGAAGCTCCCATCCCACGCTACCGCCACCAAATCTTGCTCGGGAAGATAGCCGGGCCGCCGGAGGCGCTGTCTGCGCTCCTCCACCGTCTCCGCGTGGAAACCCCAGTGGTCGATAAACGACTGGTTGTAGCAATCAACCCACCGCTCGATATCCTCCTCCCCCTCCGCATAGCGCACCGTATACCCCTCCGGGAAGACCGGCTCAGGCACCGGCTCGCTCAATGCCCGCGCCATGCGAAACCCGTAGCGCACTATCCGAAAACCGTGCCTCTCGAAAATCCCCCGCGCATACCCCTCATGCTCGAACACCCTCCCCATCAGCACCCCTCTCAGGCCATGCTGCTGTCCCACCTCCCTTATGCGCCGGCCAGCCCACCCTATCATCTCGTCTTCTACCCCCGTCCCCCGCACGTCAGGGTGCACCCGGAAGTAGAAGTAGCTGTCCACTCTACCCTCGGAAGATGGGAAGCTCCACACCTGCGCGAACCCCACCAACCTCCCCTCCATATCCTCCCACACGCACTGATCATTAAACCGATCGAGTGTAGGCATCCCGAAACGCTGCCCCAGCTGCTCAACAGAATAAAATTCGTCCAGCCCATCCCGCTCAGAGCACAAATTAAGCAGCTCGCAAACCGCCCCCAGGTCCCGGTCCTCATACCCCCGCCGCCTGCCTCCCATCCCCACTTCCCCATCCCCATCCATACTCACCTCCGCGTTCTCCGCCCCTCCCCTTCTCCGCGATTTCAACAC
>JBAURA010000149.1:0-10743 GCA_049580985.1 Chloroflexia bacterium | reverse complement strand
GCATTACCCTCGGCGGCCTCACTTACCTGGGCGCGGCGAAGCTGCTGCGCTCGCGGGAAGTGGAGCAGGCGCTAGGGACCGTCCTGCGGCGCTTCCGGCGCTGAGCCGGCGCACGTACTATGCCTGAACCCATTTTGTTGTACTGCTAGCGGCATGCATTACCAAAGTAGTAGATCGTGGTGACCCTTCCAGATAGGACCCCATCCCCACAAAATACCATTGTGAGGGCCGGGTAATTAGATGTATGCTTGACCTGGACGCAAGTATATCCGTCCGTAATCATCCGCAATCAGAAAAGAGGTCCGAATTAGTGTACGCTAACGTCAAAGAAAGCCCCCATGCCAAAGGGCTGCTCTGGGCTTGCGCCTCAGCAACTGTGTTACTGCTGGTGTTTGCCCTCCTGGCATTGAACAGTGGTGCGGGGGCCTCACCCCTCCTCCGGCCAGAAGCGGGCGCGCCTCCCCCTGCGCCGACCGTGCCGGGGACTCTGCCTCCCTCTTCGCCGACCATTCTGCCTGGGCAATCGGTGACCCCTGGCACGCCCGTTGTAGGCACCCCCACTGTGCCCGGACCCGTGCCCACCAACGTGCCGACCCCTGGCGCGTGCTCCACTACATTCTCAGATGTCGAGGTGGGAGCTTGGTATTACGATTACATTATGTGGATGGCCTGTAACGGAATCGTGAACGGTTACTCTGACGGTACGTTCAGGCCGGGCAATCCTGCCACTCGCGGCCAGATAGTCAAAATCGTGGTAGGCGCGTTTGCCCTGCCTCTGCACGCTGACGCCCCATACTTCGCGGATGTGCCTGCCGGCAGCACCTTCTTCGATTGGATACAGACGGCTACTTTCTACGGCATAGTGGTCGGCTACCCGTGCGGCGGGCCGGGCGAGCCATGCAACGCGCAATCCCAGCCTTACTACCGCCCGAACAGCGACGTAACCAGGGCGCAACTGACCAAGATCATAGTGCTGGCCGCCCAACAGTGGGACCCTGTAGGTTGGGCCTTGCTGAACCCGCCCCAGCCCACCTTCAATGACGTGCCCGCCGGCAGCACATTCTACGGCTACGTTGAAACCGCACTAGCCCACAGCGTGCTCGAAGGATACGCTTGCGGCGGTCCAGGCGAACCGTGCCCAGGCCGCTACTTCCGCCCCAACGGCAACGCAACACGTGCTCAGTTGTCGAAGATGGTGTATGAGGCGGTGCTGCCTTAGGGATTAGGGATTATGCGGCCAGTCAGTTGCTGCTGCCAATCCCTAATCCCTACCCCCTACCCCCTACCTAACGTGCGTCCCATAAGCATACGTTGCTACAACAGCCCCTGAGCTGTCTAACAGTTCAAGCGCATCGCCACAGTTGTTCCAGATCGAACTGCGGCTGTTGAACGAGTATGGGTGGCCCGGCTCGGTGTAGACCTGGATGCTTGAGCCTGCCGCCAGTTGCGTGCCTTCGGGGAAGCGGTACTGCTGGTCCTGATCGTTCTTGTCGCGCAAGATCCACCTGCTCAAATCGACGGTTGTGCCACCTGTATTGCTCAATTCCACATACTCCTGGCCTGAATATTGCACCTTTGATATTGCCACCGGGCCTGTATTGGCTACGCTGCTCTTCCTGCTGTCTGGTACAGGATCACAGTTGGTGCCTGTGCTTGTGTTGGTCGGCTGCGGGCTGGGTTGAGGGCCTGGTGGTGCGGTTGGTTGCGGTTGAGCCCCACCACCGGGAGGGCCGCCAGGGTACTTCTTCTTTAGCTGGAATGTACCAAGCTGGCTGAGAAGCACATTGTAGGGTGGCGCGTTCTCAGTGTGTAGCTCGAACACCGCGCGCTCGAAATACTGCACCGTATACGGTTTGCCATCCAGTTCGCTTACCTCTGTGAATTCGTTGCTGATAGGAAAGCCTTGCTGTGGCAGCCCGCCGTGCTTGTTCCAGTAGTCCAGAAAAGCGCCGCCTACATAGAAGCCTGTTTCGCTGAAAAGTTGGCCGGACTGCATATTAGGACGCTGGTCCGGTGCGCCTCCCTCCCCATACTTCGCCTTGTATTGGAACGTACCTAGTTGACTGAGGAGTACGTTGTAGGGCGGTGGGTTCTCAGGGTGTTTCTCGAATACCGCGCGCTCGAAGTATTGCACCGTGTACGACTTGCCGTCCAACTCGCTGATTTCGGTGAATTCCTCCGAGATAGGGTATCCTTGCTGCGGAAGCCCGCCGTGCGCCTCCCAGTAATCGAGAAACATGCCCTTTACATTATGTCCTGTTTCGGGGAAATAGCGTGATCGATCGACTTGGGCATGGCTATTGTGCGTTGCTATGAGGGCCGCCAATAAAGATACCGCAATGCAGATAGCAAGTTGACCTTGCCTTTGTTTCATTCTATTGTGCCTTTCTAGCATGTAGCTTTGGATTGGCTTGGAGGGTAATATACAGCAGAGGCAGGCGCGAGCGCAAATCTCGCTTGACCTGATGGGTCATTTGCCGGTATAATTGATCTCTACGGGGTGTAGCGCAGCCCGGTTAGCGCGCCTGCTTTGGGAGCAGGAAGTCACAGGTTCGAATCCTGTCACCCCGACACCTTAGCTCCCGCTATTTGCCGGCCTTATTGCAGTGAAAAGAGCGGGAGTTTTCCATTTAAGAGGGATACTTGCTTTGGCACACAGCGCGCAACTCCGTGAAAAGGCCAAACAGCTACGCACAGAGCAATCTATGGCGCTTGGTGATATTGCGTCTCAACTCGGCATTGCGAAGAGCACGGCCTATTATTGGTTGAAGGACATTGAAATACCTAAGACGCCAAGTCAGAAGCAGACAGCCAACCAACATCGGGCCGCGATGGCTAACCAGGTAAAATATGCGGCGCAAAGGCAAAGCGCTTATGATGCAACTCGCGCGAAAGCGACTGAGATTCTCACGGATCAACGCGTCCGAGACTTCGTTGTACTATATCTTGCCGAAGGATTCCGTAAAGATAGAAACAGGGTTTGCTTCTCAAACTCCAATCCGCAGATGATCTCCTTTGTTCACTCCTGCATGAAACGCCTTGCTACAAACCCTCGCTGTTACTACAGCTTTCAGTATCATGCCGATCAAGACCCTGAGGATTTGCGGCGCTTTTGGGCTGCTCAACTCGGTATCCAATCCACTGTCATCAAACCGATTCCGAAAACCAACAGCGGCCACCTGAAAGGCAGACGTTTTAACTGCCAATATGGCGTTTTCCAGATTCAGATAGGTGACACGCGCTTCCGCTCACAACTGCAAGCCCTTATGGATGCAGTGCAGGAGCAGTGGGACGCGTCTGTGCAGGGACCCTGAACCCCGCCAAGAAGCGTAAATCGCGCTTGACATCCCTATCTAGTTACCGTATAATGATAGTCTGTGCGCAATATGCGCCTTTTTTAGAAGTTGAGGAGAAGTAATGCCGACAATTAATCAGCTTGTGCGCAAAGGCCGCGTGACAACGGGCAAAAAGACCAAGGCCCCGGCCCTGCGCTTCATACTTAATTCGACCACCCAGCAGGTGCGCCGTGGCAAAGGCTCGCCTCAGAAGCGCGGCGTCTGCACACAAGTGCGCACCATGACCCCCAAGAAGCCGAACTCGGCCCTCCGCAAGATCGCCCGCGTTCGCCTCTCCAACGGCATGGAAGTCACCGCCTATATACCGGGCGAGGGCCACAACCTGCAAGAGCACTCGGTAGTCCTCATCCGCGGTGGCCGCGTCAAGGACCTGCCTGGCGTGCGCTACCACATCATTCGCGGCACCCTCGACGCCCAGGGCGTGAAGGACCGCAAGCGTGGCCGCTCCAAGTACGGAGCCAAGAACCCCGCGAAGGCCAAGAAGGGTAAGAAGTAGTTTCTGGTTGTCAGTTATCAGTTGTCGGTTGTCAGAACGTCGGCTACCGGCAACTGATAACTGACAACCGACAACACGGAGGAACAACGGCACATGCCACGACGAGGTAGATTTGACAAGCATCCGCTCCTGCCGGACGCCCGCTACAACAGCCTGCTGGTATCACGCTTTATCAATAAGCTGATGATGCGTGGCAAGAAGGGCATAGCCGAGGGCATCCTTTACGGGACGATAGAGGAACTGGAGCGCCGCGCCAAGAGGCCCGGCATCGAGGTGTTCGAGCAGGCCCTGCGCAACGCCACCCCCGTGATCGAGGTCAAGCCTCGCCGCGTCGGTGGTGCCACCTACCAGGTCCCGGTCGAGATCAAGGGCGAACGCCGTCAGTCGCTCGCCATCAGGTGGCTCCTCGCCGCCGCCCGCAAGCGCTCAGGCAAGAGTATGGTGGACCGCCTCTCCGCCGAGCTGATGGACGCCTCCAACAATGTCGGCACGACCATCAAGAAGCGGGAAGACACCCACAGGATGGCCGAGGCGAACAGGGCTTTCGCACACTATCGCTTCTAAAGCGCAGCCTAAAATAGCCTAATAAAGGCGAGAGGCAGGTTCCAGTGAACCTGCCTCTCGCATTGCCGTTTGCTGGCGCGTTATCGTGCATCGAAGATATCGTTGGTGCTGACAGAGAAGCCCTCCAACAGTACGGATCTCGCAAGATCACCCCTCCCGAACAGTCCATACTCGCTGTATTGGTTTCCTGTCAGTTGTAACACAATTACCGTTTCGTCTTCAGGGTTTACGATCCAGTATTCGGGTATACCAGCCTCAGCGTAGTCCGCGCGTTTTACCACGGTGTCTCGTTCAGGATTATCGGGACTAACGATTTCGACCACCATATCCGCACCTATCCAATAAGCATCTTGCCCTCGTGGATCATCAGTATCGATTAAGAGCAACAAGTCAGGTTCGCGGAATTGACCATCGCGGATTTGTAGCCTTAGAGGCGCAAACAAAACAATACCGCCAATCAGTTGCATATATGCGTGCAAGGCACGGTACAGGAATCCTAAGATGATCTGATGTCGCTTGGTGGGCATCGGCAGAACCTCTAGCTTACCGTTCGTGAACTCGATAAGGCGTCGGCTATCGTTGGTGAATAGCAGGTATTGCTCCGTCGTCAGCGTCCCCTGGAGCGTATCGAAATCCCCAACGATTTCTCCATCAGTCCCAACAATCCGTAGTAATTGACTGTGTACAGCGACGGCCATATTAGTTTCTCCCTTTAGAAGCGCTGTCCAATTCTCTGGCAGGCATCATCCTTGCTATATCGCTCACCAGGGAGTATAGCACTCACCCTTTGTCCGTAGCAAACGTCCAACGGTGCAACATTCGCTCAGATGTGGTATAATTGTTGAGATTGCCACAAAATCAGACCCAAAATAAAACGGAGGAAAAGATAGTGCCGAGGGCATTTCCCCTGGAAAAAACAAGAAATATAGGCATCATAGCCCATATCGACGCCGGTAAGACGACCACTACCGAGCGTATCCTATATTACACAGGCCGTATATACAAGATCGGCGAGGTGCACGAGGGTTCGGCCACCATAGACTGGATGGAGCAGGAGCGCGAGCGTGGTATCACCATTACCGCTGCTGCTACCACCGCCGAGTGGAAGGACCATCGCGTCAACATCATCGATACCCCCGGCCACGTGGATTTCACAGTCGAGGTCGAGCGCTCGTTGCGCGTGCTCGACGGCGGCGTGGTCGTGTTCGACGCCGTAGCAGGCGTGGAGCCTCAGTCCGAGACGGTCTGGCGGCAAGCCGACCGCTACGGCGTGCCCCGCATCTGCTTCGTCAACAAGATGGACCGCACCGGCGCATCGTTCTGGCGCACCATCGAGATGATCAAGGACCGCCTGAACGCGATAGCCGTGCCCATTCAATTGCCTATCGGCATCGAGTCCGGCTTCAAGGGCATTATCGACCTGATCGAGCAGAAAGCCTACATATATACTAACGACCTCGGCACCGACGTCCAGGAGACCGACATCCCTGCCGATATGGCCGACGAGGTAGGCATTCAGCGCGAGAAGATGGTCGAGCTTATCGTCGAGAGTGACGACGAGCTAACCCTGCGCTACCTGGAAGGCGAGGAGATCAGCCCCGCCGAGCTGAAGGAAGCCCTGCGTCGAGCCACCAACGCGCTACGCCTGGTGCCTGTGCTCTGTGGCTCGTCCTTGAAGAACAAAGGCGTGCAGCAACTGCTCGACGCGGTGATCGCCTATCTCCCTTCGCCACTGGACGTGCCGCCCGTCAAGGGGCAACGCCCAGGCTCTGATGAAGTGATCGAGCGCCCAACAGACGAGAACGCGCCGTTCTCCGCGCTAGTCTTCAAGATCGTGGCCGACCCCTACGTGGGCAGGCTGGCCTATTTCCGCGTCTACTCGGGCAAACTGCAAACCGGCGTCTACACGCTGAACAGCACCAAGAACAAGAAAGAGCGCATCGGTCGCCTCCTCCAGATGCACGCCAACCACCGCGAGGACGTGCAGGAGGTATACGCGGGCGATATTGCGGCTATCGTGGGCTTGAAGGATACCTTCACCGGCGATACCCTCTGCGACCCCACCGACCCTGTCATCCTGGAGAGTATCAAGTTCCCAGAGCCGGTTATCTCGGTGGCCGTGGAGCCGAAGACCAAGATGGACCAGGACAAGATGGACAACGCCCTCGTGCGCCTGTCGGAAGAGGACCCCACCTTCCGGGTAAGGACCGACCCCGATTCGGGCCAGGTGATAATCTCCGGTATGGGCGAGCTTCACCTTGAGGTAATTCTCGACCGCATGTTCCGCGAGTACAAGGTAGAAGCCAACCGTGGCCGCCCGCAGGTGGCTTACAAGGAGACCATCAGCCAGCCCGCACGCGCACGCGGCCTCTTCAAGAGGCAGAGCGGTGGTCGCGGTATGTTTGGCGATGCGACGGTGCAGTTCGAACCCCAGGAGCGAGGCAAGGGCTTCGAGTTCGTCAACAAGATTGTCGGTGGTGCGATCCCCAAAGAGTACATCCCGGCGGTCGGCAAGGGTATCGCCAAGAGGATGGAGTCGGGCGGGCGCGCAGGCTACCCGGTGGTCGACATCCGCGCCACCCTGGTGGACGGCTCGTTCCACGAAGTGGACTCCAACGAAATGGCGTTCGAGATTGCCGGTTCGATGGCGCTCCAGGAAGCCCTGGAGAAAGGTCGCTCGATCATTCTTGAGCCGATCATGAAGATCGAGATCACCACCCCCGATCAGTTCATGGGCGACGTGATAGGCGACCTGAACAGCCGTCGCGGCCACATCGAGGGCACAGAGAGCAAGAGCGGCGCGCAGATCGTGCGCGGCTACGTCCCTCTGTCTAACCTCTTCGGCTACACCACCGACCTGCGCTCGATGACCCAGGGCCGCGCCTCCTCATCGTTCGAGTTCGACCACTATCAGGAAGTACCCGCCAACATCGCCAAGGAGCTGACCGAGAAGGCTAAGGCGTAGCATAGCGCTACAAGGTATGATATGCTTAAGAGGCCCAGCGCAACAGCGTTTGGGCCTCGGTTCTATTCTATGGAAGGAAGAAAAACATGGTTACTACGATAGCAAGCGATCCCGTGCCACTGCGAGTGGATGACACAGGCACAATAAGGGTTGGGAACACTCGTGTAGTCTTAGACCTGGTGATCAAAGCCTACCTCGATGGCGAAAGCGCCGAGGGGATAGCCGAGATGTTTGATACACTCGATCTAGGAGACGTGTATTCGGTGCTTGGCTACTACATTCACCACAAGGGCGAGATAGACGCTCATATGCTGGAACGGGCGCGCCAAGCAGAGGAGATAAGGGCAAAAATCGAAGCGCGGCATGGCAGTCAGGCAGGACTGCGCGAAAAGCTCTTGGCGCGCCTAGCGAAAAAGAATGCTGAAGCTACTGGCTGACGAACACGTACCAATGCAGCTTATTCTTGGCCTGCTCCGTAGAGAGCCGGACTTGGATATTGTGCGGGTACAGGATGGGGGCCTGCACGGGTGGCTTGATCCTGATCTGTTGGAGTGGGCTGCTGAAGAAGAGCGCATAGTGGTTACATACGACGTAAACACCATGCTAAACTTCGCCTCCCAAAGAGTCGCTGAGGGTAAGCGAATGCCTGGCGTGGTCGCAATCCCTTGGTCGGTCTCTCTAGCGCAGGCTATTGACGATATACTGACGTTAGCCATAGCAAGCTTGCCTAACGAATGGGAAGGTCAAGTCAAGTTCTTCCCTTTGTGAAATACTGAAAATCGGTGGGGTAGGGCGCCACCCCCGTTCGAGTTCGACCACTACCAGGAAGTGCCCTCCAACATCGCCAAGGAGCTGATCGAGAAGGCGAAGGCGTAAGGCTAGACGTCCACAACTGTATAATATATGCTGAAAGAAGCCCGGCGCGATGGCGCTTGGGCCTCCGGCTTACTGTGTTAGGAAGCTTGGACTGGATTATGTCGGATTGCCAAAGGCAGGAGTATATGGATTCTTCGATATCTAATCACAATAATACTGCGGGAAAACTTGATTACCTATTGGAATGTTACCGTGCAGCTCATGAAGAGTTAATGCTGCGTATAAAGTCGAGAGACAATTGGTTGAGGATACAACTCTTATCTCAGGGCGTAATTCTCGCGTTAGCTTATGGTATTGAATTCCAAGGGGGAAGTACTTCCGCTCCAACTCCTATTGTGCTTTTAGTAGCACCAATATTGTCCTTTATTATCGCTTGCTTCTACTATGTCGAAGACAAACTGGTTTCTGTCCTATCGCGCTATTCAGCTGCTGTTTCTACAGCTGAGGCTGAGTTACGAAGTGGCAAGGTTGTGTTGAACTCAGCAGCTTCTACACAATTGCATAGCTACTTCTCGACGGCCAGTCTTCTCACAGGTGGTCTTTATCTACGTGTAGTTGGACAAGTAGTAATTTTTATTCTATTACCTGGGTTGCTATTCTTACTACGTATAAACTCTACGCCCTTTCAATCTCTTGCGCCGCAAGTACAAGTATTGGAGAGCATGCTAAATACAACCTTCTTTGTGTTCATTGGCATCGTTACCAAACGAAACTTTGACTATAGGAAAAAGGGAGGAACGCCACCAACAAAGGAGGAAGTGATCCTAGTAGATAGTTCGCCCGGAAGACAAGGAGAACCTCTTAATGCCAATAAAATTGCCAACAATAACGATGCTTAAATCTGCAACCAGGGCGGATGCAAAGTCAGGCATGAAGTAGGAATTAGCAAATAGCACCTTCATAGGATAAGATGCGAGTTACCAAACAACCATCAAATCCAAGAGAGGTGCTATGTAAGATGCAATGTACCACCCTTCCGCTTGATGTTCAACTCCCTGACGAGCCGTTTGCCTTCAGCCTGCAAGCCCTGGTCGAAAGGTTGCACACTGTACCCGACTTACGCCACCCAAGAGGAGTGCGCTACCCACTGGCGGTTGTGCTTACGGTGGCTGTACTCGCTAAACTGGCAGGTCACGGCAAACTGAGGGCTGTGGCTGAATGGGCAGGACTACGTGCCGAGCAGTTATGCCCCTTACTCGGCTTCGGGCGCACCACTCTGCCTCACCCAACGACTTGGAGCCGCATCTTCGGTACAGCCCTTGACCCTCACTCTCTGGATAAGGTAGTTGGGCAGTTCTTCGCACAATTATGCTGCTGCTCAATCCGTAAGAAGGGCAAACGTAGAGGAGGGATTACCATAGCGATTGATGGCAAGACGCTGAGAGGTACCATCCCTTTGGGCCGGACACAAGGAGTGCATCTGGTAGCTGCCTACCTACCCGATGTGGGAGTGGTACTGGCCCAACTAGAGGTTGAGGAGAAAGCTAACGAACTAACGGTTGCTCCCACCTTGCTGGCCCAACTCGATTTGAAGGGTGTAGTAGTGACGGGAGATGCCATGTTTGCCCAACGCAACCTATGCGCGCAGATAGTAAAAGGCGGGGGAGACTATCTGTGGAAAGTCAAGGAGAACCAGCCAGAGCTTTTGGACGACATCAGAACCGTGTTCAACCCGCCACCCCTTTCCAAGAGTGAAGCGCCCGGTTTTGTCATGCCCCCCGATTTAGAGCCTGTTATGAACTTTGATCCGTTGATTACGAGTGATTCGTGCGTGGAATCGCTTGGATGTCATGCTAATGAGCCAGATTCCGCCATTTTGAGCCGCAGAATCAGCCTCTAGAGGCAAGTCAGAGGCATATTCCACGCACGAATCAGTGTTGACAAGTTCATAACACGCTCTAGAGAGAGCGCTTAGTGTGAACAAAGGACATGGCCGCATGGAAGAGCGCGAGATATGGGTAAGCTCGACGCTCAAAGGGTATTCAGATTGGCCTCATTTGGAGCAGGTATTCCAGGTGAGGAGTCGCGTGGTCGATGGCTTGGGGCAGATAAGGGAGGGGGTACATTATGGAGTGACCAGCCTGCCTCGTAGCATAGCCTCCCCACAAAGGCTCTTACAAATGGTCAGAAGTCATTGGGGCATCGAGAATGGGCTGCATTACCGTAAAGACGCGAGTTTGGATGAAGACCACTCACAGGTACGCCTGGAACACGCCCCCCATGTGCTGGCTACCCTCAACAACGTGGTGGTAGGCTTGGTTGCCCACCATGGTGAGGCCAAGCTACCTGTAGTCCAACGTGCCTTTGCCTATCGGCTGGATCGTGCCTTGTGGTCTTTCTCGCTTCAGCGTCTCGGTCATGCCTGACTTTGCATCCGCCCTGAATCTGCAACTCAATGCGCTTGACACCCGCCCTCACTTCCTATATAATTATGTACTGTGCGCTTTTATGCGACGAAATAGATAAAGGCCGAAAATCGTACAACA
>JBAURA010000148.1:0-2461 GCA_049580985.1 Chloroflexia bacterium | reverse complement strand
AAACATACATGCTCACCGCAGGGCTGTATTGATGGTATAACACAGCCCTGGGCTGTGTTATATTGTCTCCGATGAGCGGAAAGAATAAGGCGTGGGCCTGGATGATTTCACCCGCAACTGCCGTCGTGGCGCTTACAGTTGTGGGGCTTGCGGTGCGTCTCTATTCGCTCGGCACCCGCGGCTTCTGGTTCGACGAAGTGGCATTCGCCTATGCCGTGCGCCTCCCTACCCTCGGTGATCTTACCTTCCACATCAACAATTGGGCAGACCACACGCCCCTTTCCTTCTTCCTGGTGTGGCTTGTACGTGGACTGGGGACCGACGAAGCCACCGTGCGCCTCCCGTTCGCAATAGCGGGCGCGCTCGTCGTTCCCTCCCTCTACTTGCTGGGCAAGGCGCTTGCCGGACCCCGCGTGGGCTTCCTTGCCGCGCTCCTCTGCGCTCTCTCGCCCTTCGCGGTCTTCTACAGCCAGGATGTCCACCCCTACGCGCCACTCATGCTTTTCACTACTCTCCAGGTCCTCTTTGCTTACCGGGCCGCCGTCACCTCGCGTCCCCTCGACTGGACCGGCCTCGCGCTCTTCACTCTCCTTAACCTTTACAATGATTATCTCGCCCTGGCCCTGGCAGCGGTCGTCGCGCTTTTCCTGGGGGCAATACTTCTCGGCAGGCTTGTGGGCGTAATCCCCACCGGCGGTTCCCCACTGACTACGGCGTCGCAACGACGCATATTCCTCAGCCAACTGGTCGGGATGAGCGCGACCGCGCTGGCTGTAGCCATCCTCTACATACCCTGGCTACAACCTACCTTGACATTCCTGCGTGCGCCGGTGCGCACTTTCTATGCTACTGACACGGGCGGTGTGTCCTTTGACGATTTGCGCACTCTTGCAAATGGGCTAGGCTTCGACAAGTTCCTCGTGGCCCTGCTAATCGTCGGAGCGCTCTACGCTACCTATTCCCTTGTGCGCCAGTGTCGTGTAGCTTCTTTATTGCTGCTGGTGTGGGTAGGTGCGCCCCTCGTGGGCATGTGGTGGCTGGCCGGCGACAGAATGTTTTTTCTCCAGGCGCGATACTTCAGCTTTCTCCTGCCGGCTGCCCTTATCCTGATCGCGCTGGGCGCGGACCTGGCAGCCAGGCTCATTGCAGCTCTCTACGCACGTTTACGCGCCCGCCAGGCATGGGTGTTCACACCTGTGCGCTCTATATCGGGCGCGGCTTTCGCGGCCATGCTGGCCTTCCTCCTGGTGCCGGCTATACCCTCGCTGATCAACTCGTACGCATGGACCAAGACCGTCCCGCAGGACTACCGGGGGGCTGTAGCGCGCATGATAGCGGACAGCGGGCCAGGTTCGCTCGTGGTATCAATCGGCATGTGGGGCCTCAAGCCCGCGCCTACCTACGCCTTCATGGTCCAGGGGATCGAGCACTATCTGTGGCTCCGAGGGTCGCCCATGCGTTACCTGGACGCCAGTCTCCTCGATGAAAAGACCGTGGCCGCGCTCACCGAAGAAGATGCTACCATATGGGGGGCCTGGGCGCTCCCCTGGCCCCTCGACCCACAGCACCTACAGCGGGCAAGCGACATGGGTCTGGAGGTGATTAAGCTCGAAGGGCTGATGCTGGTGCGAGGGCGCGCCCCACGCCCTCACCCCGCACAGCAGCTCGACGCTCTGCTGGCCTGGGGTATAGACCTCCAACCCGGCCTCGTCGCAACCCGCGCCCTGGTCAACCCTGCTTATAAGGCTTCGGCCCTCGGTGAAAACATCCTGCCACCTCTCTCCGACGTAGCGCAGGATGAGGAGCAACCGGACAAATGGGCGCTTAGATCGAACACGTACTTCGACCCCGGTAAGGCATCCCTGATCCTGACTTCGCCCGATCCACAGGGCGAGACGAACATCACCCTCTCCACCCGCAAGCTAACCCCCGGCGCAACCTACGTCCTCCTGTGCTACTACCGCAATACACAACTCACGGGAACCCAGCGAGTCTACCTGTCGACGTATACAGAGGGGGGGCAATTGATCGAGACCTTCCCCCACGGCTCGGGCTTCGTCGTCGCGCCAGGCTCAAACTCAGGCAGCGCTTTCGCCTTCAAGGTGCCATCGACGGCCACCAGCGCGCTACTGTGGCTCAGGATTACCGGCCAGGGCACGGCGGAATTCACCGGCGTCGAGATCCGGCCCGTGCTGGGGGACGGTAGTCGGTAGTCGGTAGTCAGTTGTCGGTTGTCGGTTGTCGGTGGGCTATGACATTCTCTTGGGTTAGAGTGTGGATTCAAGCAGAGGAAGCAGAGGTAACGGAGGAAAGCAGAGTTTTCTTATTTATTTCTCTTATTCTCTGCTTTCCTCTGCTATCTCTGTTTCCTCTGCTTTGAAGAAACAGTTCATACAATAGGACTGCCAAGGGATAGCCGAAATGTACGTCTACCGTCTACCGTCTACCGTCTACCGTCTGT
>JBAURA010000147.1:0-4344 GCA_049580985.1 Chloroflexia bacterium | reverse complement strand
GTGATTACCAGCGCCACCAGCAGCGCGGCTACCGACTGCGCGTTAAGGCGCGTCGTCAGGTCCACCGTTTGTGTGAAGGCGCTGCCGCCCAGGCCGTTTTGCTCAAGGTGACGCATGTAGGCGTATGCGCCTGTCGTGCCGGTCACCACCGCTTCCAGCCGCGCGCCAGGCACTCCCAGGTAGGGGCGAGCCAGGGGGTCCAGCCCCTGCGGGACAGCCGCCACTATGGGCACGTTCGTGCGCGTCGCCACCTGCTCGATCCAGTTCCTCATCTCGGCTTCCGAGCCGGCCAGGTCTACTATCAGCGCGAAGTCCTCGATCTTGTTCAGCGCGCCCCCTGCCGTCAACTGGTAGCTATCGACCGGCCTGCTGTTGACGTAATCGAGCGGCAGCACGGCCTTGAAGCTCCCCACCAGCGCCCGGAGCGCCGCCTCGCTGCCGGGCAGGTAGCCGAGCACCAGGTAATCGGTGCCGTACTGGTAACCGTAAGCCGGGTCCGCCCTGAGCGCGTCGGTTATCTCCTGCGCGAAGCCCGGCCCCTGCGGGACGGTGCTCACCGTCACGAACGAGAGGTGCCGCAGCCCGATGTGGTGCATCACGGCCCGCGACATGATCGACATCTCCGCCGACCTGCCTGCGTCCCAGTCGTACACCACAAGCACCGGCCTGTCGAGCGGCACCGAATTGATAGCCTGGTAGAATGCGGCCACCCCAGGCGCGGGCGGCGCGGGGGTGTCGCCGAAGGGCGGCCTGATGATGACCACCGATAGCAGCGTGGCGAGCATCACCAGGTAAATCAAGCCGTTGGGGAAGAGCCACCGGCCTACCCTGCCCTGTCTCGGTTGTGTGCTGGGGTGAGGCGCTTCCGCCGCCATCGCGTCCCGGCTGCGGACGACAGGCATCGGCACCACGCGCCGGGTAGATTCGGGGCCTGCCGGTTGAAGCAATTGGGCCAGCGTCTCCACCGAGCCTGGCCTGGGCGCGCGCACCGGCACGTCCCTGGCGGCAATGCCCGCTATCTCTTCGTCGAAGGCGTAGTCGCTCGGCGGCGTCGTTATCAGACGCTCGCCCACGGGCATGGCGGCAGGCTGGGTAGGCGCATCTTCCGTAACGGCATTCGCGCTCTCGCCCATGGCACGCACAAAATCGGGCAACTGGTCAGGCGCTACATCGGCATCCTCATCGACGGGCAGCGTAAACGGCTCCACATCCTCGATCCCCAGGTCCACGATATCGGTGTTTCGTAAATCCTGTGGGGGGAGTGATTGCAGCGTCTCCTGTACGGTCACGTTGCTGAGCCAGGGTGGGAGGCCCGGTATCGCGCTGTCGCTATCCTCGTCGTCACCCGGCAGTGCCGCTCTTGCTTCGTCTGGCTCTTCCTCGCCGGTATCGTCGTCGCTTGCCGCCTGTGCCTCCGCTCCCTTGTGCGCCCACGGCATGATATGGGCAAGCTCTTCCGGCTCATAGCTTCCATCGGGTGCCGGCGGACCGGAAGACGGCTCAAGTATGCCTACCACCCAGTTGGGAGGTGGCGCATCGGGCGGCTCTTCGGTGACGTCTGGTTCGGCGGGCATTCCATGTTCAAGTTCCGCGCCCGGCCCCATGTCAGCTTGCGACCCATCATGTTGGGTCGCCTCTGTGGCCTCCGTCAGGCCGGAGGCTACCGGCTCTTCCTCAACCCCCATCTTCGCATGGTCAAGCCCCGTGGTCGGCGATACGGCCTTCTCGTTGACCGCCTGCAACCATGGAAGATCCAGCGCGCCATCACCCCGCTCGGTGTCCGCGTTCTCGCGGGGCAAAATGGTACCACACCGGGCGCAAAATCGCCCCGTGTTACGGTTAGTAGCCCCACAATTAGGACAGGTTACTTCATCCATAATGCGTGATACGTGATACGTAATACGTGATACGTGATACGTGATACGTGGGGTTAAATTCACGTATCACGTATCACGTATCACTCCAGATAGGGTCTGTCGAAGCCCAGCAGAATGCGCAGGCTCAGGCCGATTGCGCCGAAGGCTACTCCCAGGATAATGGCGCGTATGCCGGCCAGCACCGGGTAGTCGAGCAGCCAGTTTTTGATGCTTACCAGGATGTCGAGCGGAGGCGCGGCGGCGAACGGGGCCTGGCCGAGCACTACCACGCCCGCTATTACCAGCATGACGGTGGCCTCTCGGCTCTTGAGCCTTACCGAGCGGAAGAGCGCCGTGGTCAGGAAGAAGGCCAGCAGGCTGAAGAGCGCGGCCCCTAGTGGTTGGTATATCCACTTGAAGACCCAGGCCACCGTCTCGGTGCCGGGGCTGCCGCCGATCAGGCCCAGCGCCAGCACTGTTATCGCGCTGCCCGCCAGTATGAAGCTGTACAGCCAATCGGTCTCGCGCCTCAGCACGCGCCCTATGTGCACCTTCATCAGGTTCCCCAGCCCGACCAATAGGGCGAACCCCACCAGCACCGCCACCCACTGCGCCAGCATCCCTGCCCAGTCGGAGAAGGTGCCCCGCGTGAAGAACCCCACGATGCTGATCACCCCGACGATATACGCCAGGGCCAGGTTCAGTATCAGGACGGCTGTGGATGTGATGCGGTTGGACATAATTGCTATTGCGTACTGCGTATTGCGTATTGCGTACTGCTTACTACTCACCTATGTTTAGCGGATAGTCTGGTAGCTGCTATTACATGAGTAAGCAATACGCAATACGCAATACGTAGTATCACGTATCACGGTATTACGCTCACTACCTCGTTCCAGTTGATGCCTAGCGCGTTGCCTATTATGAAGCCCAGCACAATGAGGACGATTACGGCCCACCGGAGGCCGTCCTGGGCAAGGAGGGCGGCGATGTGGGTGGTTCTGCGTTCCAGGTATGCGCCGGAGGCGAATATCTCCTCTCCGATCAGGGTGTGGTCGGCGCTGATGTTGATCAGGGCGAGCGCCTGGTGGTCCGATGCGCCGATGATCTGTTGCGCGCCGTTCCTGCGCTGCACCTCGGTCAAGATGAGCACCTCCGGCCCGAACTGCCCCACCATCACCGCGCTCGATACCTTCTGCCCTTCTACCACGTCGGTGGCCCCGGCTACGTAAGCCAGCGGGTCGGCGTGTGTCATGAAGCGCACGTCGCCTCCCTCGCTATCGAGCGACCAGCCGGCCCTGCGCGCCCCGCGCCTCAGCGCGTTATCCGTGAGCAGATAGGCGATGGCGTCGTTGGTGGTGGCCTGCACGGGCGCGCCGGTGATCGCGCTCACCCGCGCCATGGATTCGACTACGGCCATGCCTGCCAGCGTGGCGGCGCTCCCAACCCCCTGCGCGCCGATGCTCCCCGTACCGGGTGATGTGTGCACCGACCTGCCGGTCTCAGCCGATAGGGCCAGCCCTTCGTTGGCCGCTTCGTACCCGGCTATTGGCCGCAAGGTGTACGCCGGGCCGGTGCGCGCCGCTCCCCCACGGCCCCACCCCGATTGCCACAGGTAGACCAGGAAGAGCACCAGGAAGAGCGCCAGCGCGCCGAGCATGAGCAGCATCGCGCTTCCGTAAGCAGGCTCGACGCTCATGTCTGGTTCTCCTTTACGGCTGCCTTCGAGTGCCCCTGTTCTTCTCTCAACAGTTCATCGAGGTGTGCCGATAACTGGCTTACCCCGTCCTCGCGCTCCAGCAGCCGCGCTATGTTGCCGGTAGAGGTAGCGCTCCTCCCGGATAGCGGGCCGAACCCGCCCAGGAACGGTTCCACGGCCCACGCGAACTGCCCGGCTATCCAGTGCAGCGGCTTCAATACTTCCAGGGCTACCCGCGCCGTGCCGCTCATGCCGGCCCTGTGGATCGCCCGCGCGAGCCGCTGAGCGTCCTCCCCGGCTTGATCGCCGGGCATGTCGGATGCGCTGTTCTTATTAGCGGGCGTAGAATGCACGAGGTCGCTTCCTTTCCTTGAGCGGGGAGTGGAGTCACATTATAGCCACGCGCTGCTGCTAAGGTCAAGAAACGCACAGTGCGCGGCGGATGTGGAAAACGTGGTGTAGGACGAAAGACGAAGGACGAAGGCATTTACGCCTTCGTCCTTCGTCTTTCGTATGCGTCCTGAAGCGTTACCGCCTGGAAGGAGTGACGCAGTTGGGATAGAAGGTGTTAGCCACTATCTTGGAGGCTTGCCCCCTCGTGGCGTTGTTGCCCGGTCGGAAGTATGGCCGGTTATCTGGCGGGTTGCATGGTTCGCCTGGCCCTCCACATGGGTACCCTGACATTATCCCACGGTCCGCTAACCGCCAGATCCAGTCGTAGAAGGTCGAGCCTGGCAGTACGTCCTCGAACTGCTGGGGTCCAGGTGTATCCGAGTACCCCGCCGCTTC
>JBAURA010000146.1:0-12322 GCA_049580985.1 Chloroflexia bacterium | reverse complement strand
GCCCTGGGGCTGGCTGCCGGCGCGGGGCCGAGCGCCATCGTGCTGGCGCTCGGCCTCCTCGCGCCGTTCGGGCTGATGCTGGTGCTGGCGAAGCCGCATTGGGCCTCCATCCTCTACCTCGTACTCGTCTATACAGACCTGCTGAGCATCCTGGTCAGGTTCCACGACTTCCCCGCGCTGGCACGCTACGCCGGCCTGGCCCTGGTGAGCGCGGTCTTGGGCTATCGCCTCTTCGTGCAGCGCGAACGCCCCGCCAGCGACAGGCTCACCGGCTGGCTCCTCGCCTACGGGATAATGGTGGCCCTCGGCGTCCTCTACGCCCGCTCGCCCGACCTGGTGGTAAACAACGTCGTAGAGTTCGTCCGCGGCTTCTTCACCTACCTGATCGTGATCAACACTCTGACCACGATGCGCAGGCTGCACCTCGCCCTCTACGCGGTCATGGGCGCGGGTGTGTTCCTGGCCTCTCTGACCGTCTTCCAGGCTGTTACGGGCCAGTACGACCAGAGCTTCGGCGGCCTTGCCCAGTACCGCGTGAGCGACCTCGCGGGCACAGCCGAGGGAGCACGCCCCGGCGGCACGATAGGCGATGCCAACTACTACGGCCAGCTCCTGCTGGTCGTCATCCCGGTCGCACTCTACCTCCTCTTCGACGGGCAAAACAAATGGGCTCGCTTTGTGGGGCTGGCATCCGCCGGCATGCTCACCGTGGCCGTGATCTTCACCTACTCGCGGGGCGATGCGCTGGCCCTGGCGGCCCTGGCCGTGGCGGTCATCATCTTCAAGCGCCCCCACCCGCTCGTGCTGGCAGGAGGCGTGGTAGCCCTGCTCGTGGCGCTGCCCCTCCTGCCCTCTAACTACCTGGCCCGCCTCACCACGGTCATCGACCTGGCGCAGGGCAACAGGCTTACCATCTACGGCGAGGACTCGATCCGTGGGCGGGCCGGAGCCACCCAGGCCGCCATCGAGATGTTCGCCGATCACCCCCTCCTCGGCGTGGGCAGAGAAAACTACCCCTCCTACCAGTTGGAGTATATCTCAGGCACAGGGTTCGCCAGGGCCGCCAAAGGTATACCCCCACATAACCTCTACCTGGAAGTGGCGGCTGAACACGGCGTGCTCGGCATAATCGTCTTCGGCGGCCTGTTGCTGGCTGCCTGGGCCGCGTTGATGGACGCACGCAGGCGCTTCCGCCTCGTCAAAGCCACCAGGGAGTACGATCTTGCCGGTTGGTTAGCGATTATGTTCATTGGCTATTTGGTCACTGCTATGTCGTTGCACGGTGCGTTCTTGTACATTTTGTGGATGATCATTTCGCTAATAGCGGCAGTACGCCTTATCGCCAGGAGCTACACACCCAACCTGGGGGCTCTCACCGCCCGAATCGAGCTTCAACGGCAAGCTTCGGCTTCGGGCGACAGCCATCATACACCGCCCACTCTACGCCCAGGGCGTGCGATCTCTAATAGGGCTTTGCGACGGCTACTATCAGGACCCCTACCCACGCAGGTTGCCGACATGCACGAACCGCGGACTATTACCGCGCAATCGCCTACCCAGGTCAGCGACAACGTACCAGGCCGTAGTCGTCTCAGCGCCCAACCCAAAAGGGTGCGCCGTCCGCGTCCCATGCGCGCGAGTATGGCCGAGTTGCAAACCTGGCTGGCAGCGGGCGAGGCTGCCCTCCGCAGGGGCGATCTACAGGTGGCAACAGCCATGGTCGAGTTAGCGCTTGAGTGCGACCCTTACAGCGCGATGGCCTGGGATATCGACCTCCGTATTCGTATGCATGCCTATGTGAGTTTTAGTCTTGAGGGATATGTCTCCTGGGATGCTTCGGAGCGACCTGCCCATACCATCAACGGCAAAATGTACGATTTCTGGCATGGCAACGGGGGCGTGCCGGTGTTCGGCTACCCCATCAGCCCGCGCTTCTACGAGGTCACCCACTCAGGCGAGATGGTCGAGGTGCAGTACTTCGAGCGCGCCAGGCTCGAATACCACCCCACACTGGCGGGAACGCCCAACGAGGTGCAAACCGGCTACCTGGGCCGCGAAGCCCAGGCCCACATCGGCGACCTCCCCACCTCTAACCTCCCTCCCGACCTCGACGGTGAGCAGGTGATCATCAACACCGGCGGGCGTGGCATACCCGTCCCACGCAGGTTCTTCGACTTCTGGGAGGCCAACGGCGGCCCCGGCATCCTCGGCACGCCTTTCACCCGCGTGTTGGAGGACACCAACGAAGAGGGTCGGGTGGTGTGGGTGCAATACTTCGAGAAGGCGCGCCTCGAATACGACCCCGTATTGGCCTCCACCGTCTACGGCGTGCAGGTATCGCGCCTGGGTACGCTCGTCTTCGCTAGCAAATATGGGCCAAAGGGCGGGCGCTAGCATGTCTCGCGGCAAGGTGACGGTGCTCGCCTACCACCGGATCGACACGCCCGGCAATCCGGCGACACGCGACCTCTCCCCCGCACTGATAGACGCCTACCCCGCCGAGTTTGAGGCGCAGATGCGCTGGCTCGCCGGCAAATTCAACGTCATCCCTGGGTGGCAGCTAGTAGAAAGCCTGCGCGACCACAAACCGCTCCCCCCACGCGCCCTCATGATCACCTTCGACGACGGCTACACCTGCTTCATGGAGACCGCCGTCCCTATCCTGCGCCGATATGGCCTCCCCGCCACCCTGTTCGTCGCCACCGATTACACCTCGAACCCTCACAAACCGTTCTGGTGGGACACCCTGCACAGGGTGCTCGCACACACACAAAGAGTAGAGATCGAAGTCCCTGGCGCGGGCCGTATACCCCTAAGTACCGGAGAGCAACGGGCAGCCGCCTACGAAACCCTGGTTGGCGTGGTCGAGCGCGCATCCGCCGAGGACACCGAGCGCCTGGTGAAGACGATGGCGCACGCCTGCGGCGTTGAGCCGACGAGCGAGAAACACCGCCTCGACTGGGACGAGGTGCGCGCGCTCAGCGAAGCGGGTGACATATCAATCGGCCCGCACACCCGCCGCCACCCCATCCTTTCCCGTACCACCTCCCAACGCATGGCGGACGAGATAGAAGGCTCCTGGGCCGATCTCAATTCACGCCTGGCGCGCCCACTTCCCCTATTCGCCTACCCCAACGGCCAGGCGCACGCTATCAGCCGGGCCAATGTCGGTATGGTGCGCGAAGCCGGCATGCCAGGCGCGTTCACCATGATGCCAGGCCATAACTTCCCCGGCAGGACCAACCCCTACATGATGTATAGGATTGGGGCCACACCCGGTCTCTCCCTCAACAGGTTCAAGCTCAGGATCAGTCCCCTCGGCAGCCTACTGAGAAGGACAAAATCCCTCCTTCGTATGCAAAAAACCACATCCCCCTGATACAATATCGTTATTCAACCCGCAATTCCGAAAAAACTACCCAACATGAAACCCAACCCACGGCGCGTGCTCAGGTGGCTTGCGCTTGCGTTGCTCCTGCCCGCCCTCTGGTTCGCAGTCGACGCAGCCTACGTATCCATCGGGGCCGAGACCGACCATGCCGCGCCCGCCGACGTAATCATCGTCCTCGGCTGCAACCCCACAGGCGAGGCTGGCCCCAGCCCCTGCATGCAGGCACGCGCCGGCCATGCCGCCGATCTTTACAAGGAGGGGTACTCAGAGCACATCATCGCCACGGGCAACCCTGCCGAGAGCAGGGTCCTGCAATCTGTCCTGGAAGGCGCGGGGGTGCCGCCAGGGGCGATAGTGTCCGACAGCAGCTCGTATAACACGATCCAGAACATCACCAATAGCCAGGCGATCATGCAGGCGCGAGGCTGGCGTAGCGCAATCCTGGTCACGGAACCCTTCCACATCAAACGCAGCGCCCTGATCGCCCGCGACATATGGGGCCAGGATATACCGATCTACCCTTCCCCGGCGATAGATTCCCAAAACTGGCACGGATTCTACGCCAAAGCCTACAACCTAAGCAGGGACGCCCTCTCGCTCATGCTCTACCAGGTCAAGTCGCTCGTGGGACGGCGGAATTAGGGATTAGGGGTTAGGGATCAGGGATCGCAAACCTAACCTCCCACTTAAGAGAGGTTCCGTGGGAGGTAGGTTCGTATGCCCAGGATCTTAACTTCCCACTTAAGCAATTTCCATTGGAAGTTAAGATTCCTGCCCATAATCATCTGCTCTGCCGACTTAAGGAAGTTCCATCGGCAGACAGATCTTAAGGCACCTCTTCCCTAATCCCTGGCCCCTGACCCCTCGCCTCTACCCTCTAGCCACCGACCGTTTCTTAGGAAAGATCCCACCCGCCAGGTCGAGCAACCCGTCCACAGACTCGCGGTCGAGTAGCCAGAGGAGAGCAATGTACTCAGCCGCGCCTGCGGCGATGGCAAGCACGAGCGCCGGCAGGCCAGGCACATTCGAAGTGAACAAGAACAGCGTCTGAAGAGTCGCTGCCATCACTACCGACGACACGAGCGAAGGCAGCAGCACGCGCACGTTCTCCCACACGCTTACGCCTACGAAGTTCGCCACCACCCGCATATCGATCACGATCCCTATCAGTCGCACGGCCAGGTGCCCCCAGGCCACCCCCACGATCCCGAAGTTAGCGGCACACCACCACAGGACGGGCACCAGCATCACCAATTTCACCAGGCTCAGCTTGGTCAAGATCTCCGGCCTGCCCACCGCCTTGTACACCACACCCGGCCAGTGGTTGATCCCTCCAAGCAACATATATATCGAGAGTATCTGCATCACAGGGATAGCAGGCGCCCACGCTTCCCCGAACAGCATATGCACCAGCGCCGGCGTGGTCGCGTAGAGGCCAAAGCCCAAAGGGGCAAGGATGGCGAGCATATAGCGCTGCATCTTCAAATAGGCCGACCGCAGCGCCGCCAAGTCTGACTGCAAGCGCGCGGCCACGGGGAACGCCACTGTGGACACCGCCTGCGCCAGGTTCTTGATCAGCAATTCTGGTATGCGGAAAGCTATCGTATACAGGCCGAGGGCTACTGCTCCCAGCATGCCGCCGATGATTATATAGTCTACGTCGGCCAGCAGCGTGCCCAGGCCCGCCACCATCATCAGTTGCAGGCCGTAGCCAAGCATGGGCCTTATCAGCTTCCTCTCAAAATGGAGGCCGGGCCGCCAGGGCATTACAATCCACAGAAGGACGGTGGCACAAGCCTCGCCCACTACCTGACCGATTACCAGGCTCCACACCCCAAAGCCCATGAAAGCCAGCGCTACCTGCAAAATCCCCTTCACGAGCGTCCTGCCCACCTCGGGGACCATGCGCTTGCGGTAATCTATACCCTTCTGAAGCAGCGCGTCGTGCGTCGAGCCTAGCGACGCAAAGAGGAGGCTCAGGCCGAGCGCCTGCAACAGGGACGCTACGGTCGCCGTTTCCGCCGGGCCGGTCGTCTTGAAGAAATCGGCTGCGAGTGGCGCGAGAAAATAGTTTGCGCTGAAGAGAGCAATCCCGATACCTACGCTTAAGTAGAACGACAGGTTAGCGGCGGCCTCGCCCTCCCCCTGCCTGTAGATGAGCGCCGAGCCAATACCGAAGTCGCGCAGGATGTCGAGCAGCGTAATGACGAGCAGCGCCATGCCCACCAGCCCGAACTCGGCCGGGGACAGGAGATGCGCCAGCACAAGGGTCGCCACGAAGAGCAAGCCCTTGCTCACCAGGAACGCCGCATAGTTCCAGGCCGCGCCGGACGCGGCCCGTCTGCCGAGACTCATACTCTAGAGTATAGCAGAAGAGATTGCCCCCATGCCTCACCCATTCGAGTAAGAAGAATCGTATCGGTACCCCTACCATTGTCCGATTGTGCTCATGCGAATCGCTATGCTAGAATGATATCGTGCCTCTAAAGACTCTCTTCTACGCGGCTGCGCGCACGGCGGGCCGTATTCTGCCCGATGAGGGCATTACCATCCTGAGCTACCACTCTATAGACGACCACCGCTCCCCCCTCTCCGTCTCCCCCACCCTCTTCGCGCAGCAGATGGAAGCCCTGGCAGAGGAAGGCTGCGTCTCCCTCACCATGCGAGAGGTTGGCGACAGCCTGGCGAAGCGCGAGCCGTTCCCGCGCCGGGCGGTAGCCATCACCTTCGACGACGGCTTCGAGAACGTGCTTACCCAGGCCTTACCTATCTTGCGCGCGCATAGGCTCAAAGCCACCGTCTATATCATTACCGGCATGGTAGGCAGGCGCACCGCCTGGACCGACCGTGGCGTGCCGTTGCCCTCGCTACGCGTGCTTAGTTGGGAACAGATAGACCAGCTAAGGCAGGCTGGGATCGAAATAGGCGCACACTCTCTTACGCACGGCTTCCTGACGCAATACAATGATACGCAACTACGGGACGAGCTAAGACTCCCCAAACACGAGCTAGAGAAGCGGCTGGGCGAACCAATAGGCGCGTTCGCGTACCCACAAGGCGATTACGACCCGCGCGTGCTGAGCGCGGTACGGGATGCAGGTTACACCACGGCCACCACCGTAGACCAGGGGCGCGCCGCCACACGCAACAACCCATTAAGCCTTCCCCGCCTCCTGGTAAGCAATAACACAACCCCCGGTATCATGCGCGCCTTCCTCTCCCCAGGCATTGGTCCCGCCTACAAGCTGCTCAACTTCGGCATTCGCCGCCTGATGCGCAAACCACGCTGGCCCAGGCGCAACCCAGGCGAAGTCCAAAGCACCGAGAGCATACCAGGGTAGACGGTTGTCAGTTGTCGGTTGTCAGTTGTCGGTAGCACGCAATACGAAATACGCAATATGCAATAATCACGCATCACGTATGACCACACCACAAGTCCTACAAGCCATACGCACCGTGGATGCCCGCCAGACAGGTGGCGCTGAAGAACTCGTGCTGCTCCTCGGCCCGGCGTTAGAAGCTGGGGGTAACTTCCGGGCACCTGTGCTCCTCTTACGCAAGCCCGATCCCACAGCCGACCCGGCGAAGGACTTCTCAACGCGCGCCCAGGCGCTTGGGCTGGAGGTAGTGCCACTCCAGGCCCTCAAATTGAAGGGAGGGTGGCTGCGACACCTGCCGGAGCGGTTGGGCGTGCGCGTGATCCACATGCACGGCCAGCGCGCCAACTATTTCGTGTGGCTGATGCGCAGGCTTTACCCGCGTACGTGGGGCCGCACGCCGCTGGTAGCCACGGTCCACGGCTGGGTGCGGGACAACTTCGTGCGGCGGGCCGTCACCTGGCTTGAGCTACGTACCCTGCGCGACTGCGACCACGTGATTACCGTCTCTGAGCAACAGCGCCAAACATTGCTCGGCCTCGGCTTCGCGCCCGACCGCGTGAGCGTAGTGCGCCCTGGCATACCCTACCTGGCGCATGCTGGGCACGAAGCGGCCACACCGGAAGAGAGAGCGGAAGCCAGGCGCAAGTGGGGCCTGCCGCAAGATGCCTTCGTAATCGCGGCCATAGGACGGCTCTCGACTGAAAAACGGTTCGATCTATATCTCGAAACGTGCGCGTTGCTGGCACAGCGCATACCCGAAGCCAGGTTCTTGCTGGTGGGCGGAGGCAAGCAGGAGGCCAACCTGCGGGAGTTGGCGGCGACGTTGAACCTGGGGGAGCGTCTGATCTTTACCGGGTTGACGCGCGACATGAAGAGCATATATGCTGCTGCCAATCTGCTCATGCTCACCTCAGACACCGAGGGCACGCCCCACGTCCTGCTGGAAGCGATGGGGAGCAATATCCCGGTGGTGGCGACGGCGGTCGGCGGCATACCTGAGTTCATCCGAGATGGCGAAGAGGGTCTCTTGGTGCCCAAAGGCGACAAAGAAGCCCTTGTCCAGGCGGCTCTCAAGGTACATAGCGATCCTGCCCTGGCCGCACGACTGGTAGCAGGCGGGCGAACAGTAGCCGGGCAGTTCACCGTCGAGCGGATGGTCGAGGGAGTGCAAAGCGTGTACCGCCAGGTGTGCAGAAAATAAACCAGGCGGCATTGCATATTGCCAGGCTCTTGTTGCATACTGCATTTTACTTAGCGGTTCATACCACTGAACCCACGCGCATACCCGGCTCATAACACTCTTAGCGTGGGTACCTTACACTCACCTACTCCTTTTGGGTGATTTGCGGTGCGTGCTTGTTAAGCTACTATGGAAGTAGCCCGGTACTAGTACCTTGCACGAGTTACCTTATATACAGCGGGCACGTACTCCAACACTGTAGCGCGCCGCACGAGGCCCATCTCCCGCCCTGAGATCGGCTGATGCCGCGAAGAAAGTCTCCCATGGCTCAGTTACCGAACGTAAAGCGAAAGACCATCATGGCGTCTATGCTAGGACTCCTGGCCCCAACTGCACCTCCTGCTATCCACAGCGCGGTTGCAGCGCCGGTGCGCAGCCATGTGGACGCAATCGCCGCACCACGCGCCACGCGCCACGCCCGGCGAGCAGGCCTCGGCCTGGGCGAGCGAAAGTTCATGCAGGCCCTGTGCGATTGGATGGTGGTGATGGGCGGAGCGCTCATCATCCTCACCCTATCCGAGCGCAACTACCAGCCCATGTCGATGGGCGTGAGCCTGGGCATCATCACCGTCCTCTGGTTCTTCTTCGCCGATGCCTTCGATGCATACAAGATACCCGTCATGCAAAGCAGCTTCCGCAGCAGCTATACTGCCGTCAAGGTGCTCTTCATGACCATCGTGGCGTTTACGTTGATCGCGTGGTTCTCCGGCGGCTTCCTACCCGTCATACGCCCACGCATCAGCGAGACTTTCCAGGCGTTCCTCCTCTCGATACCGCTCGTGCTGGCGCGCGGGGCCGTCTCGTCCCTCCTCACCCGCGCCCCCCTGCGCCGCAAGGTGGTCGTCATCGGGGCCAACCGAGACGGCTATGAGATGGGCGATGCCCTGGCCCGCTACGATGGCAAGACCTATGAGTTCCTCGGCTATTTCGACGATGCCCGCGACCTGCATGCCCTGCTGGCATGGGGAGCCGGGGGCCAGGGATCAGGGATCAGGGATCAGGGATCTAACGATAAAATCCAAAATCCAAAATCCAAAATCCAAAATCTGACCCCTTCACCCTCCGCACTCGTCTGGCCCACCTCCGAATTGCTCCCCATCCACAACAGCCGGGGCCTGGATCAGGTGGTGCTCGCTAATCCCACGCAAACGCCACAGCTTCTGCAAACGCTGTCGCTGCTCCACGAGCAGGGCGTGCAGATCACGCCCATGTTCGCGCTCTACCAGGACCTCATGGGACGGGTGCCGGTCTCCCACCTGGGCAACGATTGGTATGTAGCCCTGCCCGCGCACGTCAAGAACAACTCGCGCACCTATATGGGCGTCAAACGCGCCTGGGACTTCGGTATGGCGCTCTTCGCCCTCGCGCTCACCGCGCCGGTGATGCCCCTGCTCGCCCTTGCCATCAAGCTCGATTCGCCAGGCCCCGTCTTCTTCAAGCAAATGCGCGTCGGTAAGGGCGGCAAGGTATTCAAGATCGTCAAGTTCCGCACCATGCGCCAGGATGCCGAGGCAAATACGGGCGCGGTGTGGGCCACCAATCGCGACCCCCGTATCACCCGCGTAGGCAGGTTCCTGCGCAAGAGCCGCCTCGACGAGATACCGCAGCTCTGGAACGTGGTGGTGGGTGACATGAGCTTCGTCGGCCCGCGCCCCGAACGCCCGGAGTTCGACGAGGAGCTTGAGCGCGAAATCCCCTTCTACAGGGCGCGGCGCGCGGTGCGCCCCGGCCTGACAGGCTGGGCACAGGTAAGCCACGGCTACGGCAACACCATGCTGGACGCCTTACGCAAAGTCGAATACGACCTGTACTATATCAAAAACGAGTCCCTCTACCTCGACCTGATGATTCTCCTCCGCACGGTAGCCGTAGTGCTAAAGCTCGGAGGAACGTAAGTCGGACGGTTGTCAGTTGCCAGTTGCCAGTTGCCAGTTGTCGGTAGGAACTAAATCGTAACCGACAACTGACAACTGGCAACTGGCAACCGGTCCTTACTCACACCATGAAAATCAGCGCCATCATCACCACATACAACTACGCACGCTTCCTCCCTACGGCCATTGAGAGCGTGCTCGGGCAGACGCGCGTGCCGGACGAAATCGTGGTGGTGGACGATGGATCGACCGACAATACGCGGGAAGTGGTCGCCTCCTATGCGGAACGGGGCGTGCGCTACGTTTACCAACCGAACGCTGGCGCGGGCGCTGCTCGCAACCGCGGACTCCGCGAGACGACCGGCGAGTTAGTAGCTTTCCTGGATGGGGACGACCGCTGGCTTCCCAATAAGATGGCCCTACAAAGCGCCCACATGGCACAAAATCCAGGGGTGGGCCTGGTCACGGGGAGCGAATGGCAGGTCTACGAATCGGGCGAACAGCCCTATTTGCTGCGCCGCCCGCCGGTGACCTGCGCGTCCAACTACCCTCGCATACTCGTGGAGAACACGCTCGGCAACCCGTCGCTCACCCTAATCCGGCGGGAATGCTTCAGAACCGCCGGCATGTTCGACGAGACGATGCCCCTGGGCCAGGATTGGGATATGTGGATCAGGATCGCGCGGAGCTACCCGATAGGCGTGGTCGATGCTCCCTTGATCCTGTTCACCCGCCATGGGTCGAGTTTGACCGCGAGCAAGCTGGTGGAGCGATACAAGTCCAATCGCTCCATACAGGACCGCTACATCCGAAAGATCGGCAACCCCTTGGCCCGGCTGCGGCTACGGCTCTCCGCGCAGAGCATGAATATCTACTACACCGCCACCAGCCTCGCCGATGCCCTGGCGGGTGGGCATCGCTTTCAAGCCCTGGGTATGGCCCTCGCCTCGGCCTTATTAGACCCTACATATGAGACACGCAACAAGGCAGGCTTGCTGCTCCGCCTGCTGCTCGGTAAGCGCATCATGAGCCAGTTGCACCATCGACGCAGACCCCTACCGGCAGGTAGGTCCACACCCTAGAGGAAATCCCCATGCTGACCGCCAAACCTGACCTCGAACTGACACCCCTGTTATTAGAGGACCTGGAGCTTGCATATTCCATCTTTGGGCTGCGCGAGCCATCAGTCCTCACCACTGCCGATGAATTCGCTGATATGCGCGCGGAATGGGAGCGCCTGCACGACGCGAGCGATGCAGGCGTTTTCCTGTCGTGGGCCTGGCTCTACCCCTGGCACCGCCGGATAGGCCACAAGCGCCATCTCCATATCGTAACTGTCCGCAACGGCTTGGGCGCGCTGGCGGGGCTGTTGCCCCTCTCTATTGAAAAGCGGCCACTGCTGGGTACCCGCCTGGGCCCCTCCGTACGCCGCATGTCGTTCCTGGGTGAGACGCTGGTGGGCAGCGATTACCTGGACGTAATAGCCCACCACGACGACCGCGAAGGCATCACCCGCCGCCTGCTGGCAGCAGTACGAGATAGCGGCGCATGGGATGTGCTCGACCTGAACGACATGGACTCCCGGTCACCCACGTTGCCCATTATTGAAGACGTATTCGGGCATACCGGGTATACCCTGGAATGGCGCAATGGGCCAGTGTGCCCATACGAAGAATTCCAACCAGGAGACACTTTTGAGGCATTCACAAAGAACCTGGGAAGAGGCGAGACCTACAAGCGGCGTAGGAAGTGGCTGGAGAAGCAGGAGGGCTATCGCATCCTGCGCGCCACCAGCCCGTATGAGATGGAGTTTCCCCTGGCCGAGTTCTTCCGGCTGCACGCCCTGCGCTGGCGCGACGACGGCGGCTCCGACGGCATCACCTGCCCCGAAGTGGAGACTTTCCACCGCGACGCTACCTCATACCTTGCCGAGCGAGGCAACATCTGCCTTTACACCATGATGGTCGGTGACAGGGCGGTGGCCTCCTTCTACGCGCTCATGCACAAGGGCAAGATGATCTGCTACCTGACCGGCAGGGACCCCGAATGGCAGAGCCGTAGCGTGGGCACGGTGCTCGTAGGCGAGACCTTCCGCGACGCCCTCGAGATGGGTATGCGCGAGTACGATTTCCTGCGAGGCGAGGAAGCTTACAAAGCCGACTGGTCAAGCCAGCAGCGCAGCCTCGTCAGCGTGCGCATCTACCGCCCCGGCAGCATGGGAGCCTTGTTATCGAAACAAGAGGATGCCCTGAGTTCGGCCCGCCGGATCGCCCGCAAAGTTCTACCGGCCAGCCTGATACAGCGATTGCATAGTAAATGCTAATCGCCCGGCAATCCCCTTGCAGCCCAGCCATTAATAAATATTAGAAACATCATCAGATAACGGGTGCATGTAGGGGCGAGGCATGCCTCGCCCTCTTGGTGGTCTCATATGTAC
>JBAURA010000145.1:0-4622 GCA_049580985.1 Chloroflexia bacterium | reverse complement strand
CGCTTCCGCAAATAGGGCTTTGACAGTTGTCACCGGAGATGAGTGCCGTAAACGTCCCTTATTGGTGTTTTGTAAACTTCAAACAAGGCTCACCCTTTTTCGTGCTTCCTAGAGCACCGTAGCGTGTCTCAAAATCCATTCAATAATCAACCTCCCACTTGTTGCATTGCGCGTAGAGTTTTGATGCTCTGGTTGTACGGCGTAAATGATCATCCAATGACTCACGGCAAGCATATAGTTGTCATTTCCAACTCGCGGCAACCTTATGGTTGCCAAACCCGTTCACACGAGAAACATGAATTGAGTATGATTGAATTCGTTGAGCGCGGAAAAACCCTAGGCTGGTAACTTGCGGCAAACTTATGGTTGTAATTACACTGTGTCTGGCTCAAACATAGTTCTTGGCTTAACTAGTTTGATTTTGTCAATCTAAACGTAGGATGATGCCCACGGCTTGCATTTTCTCGCCCTTGCTATGCTCATGGCTGCTCATCTTGTTCAACCTCTTGCCCAAAGTTCATAATACCCTCTAGAACGTTATTTGTTCTACAGCGCCTGGTAACCCCTCTCTATAGGAGTGTGCCATAAACGATCTGTACATAGCCTGGCCGCTAGCAACCATCTTCTATCGCCATTATTTGTCGTGTCTTACGTGATGCGAATCTCCCGAATCGAAGTTTCCACACCAGCAGCATGGCCTCCAGCACTATCTTACCCGTCATCTTGCTGGTGCCGACCTTTCGATCGTGAAATATGATGGGCGTTTCTTTGATCCCCAAGCCCATCTGATGGGCGCGGTATGTCACTTCTATTTGGAAAGAGTACCCGTTCGAGCGGACATTATCGAGGTCCATCTCTTCCAGCACGCATCGGCGGAAAGCTTTGAAGCCGCTGGTCAGATCTCGATAAGGCACCCCCAGCACCATGCGCGAATATAGAGAACCTCCCTTACTGATCAGTTGGCGATGAAAAGGCCAGTTGCGCGTGCCCCCGCCACGGATATTGCGCGAGCCAAGCACAAGATCAGCACCTCGTGCGATCTGTTCGGTGAACTGGCGCAAGTGAGCCGGGCTGTGCGAGAAATCGGCGTCCATCTCGAAGATAACGTCGTAGCCGCGCGCCAGGCCCCAGGCAAACCCTGCTACGTAGGCTCTTCCCAGCCCCTCTTTGGTTGCGCGGTGCAGCACGTGCACCTTCCCTGAATACGTGTGAGATAGCTCATTCGCGAGCGCTCCCGTGCCGTCCGGCGAGTTGTCATCGACTACGAGCACCTCGTATGTTCCTAGTGCTATGATCTCTTCTATTAGTGGCCTTAGATTGTCGATTTCGTTATACGTGGGTAGGACGATAAGGCTCCTCAAGTTTTGTCTCCAGTCTAGTAACGCCAGGTTATAGTACGCCCTGTCTGGCTATATGAGTATCCACTAATGCACGATCCGTGCCCGGTGGATGCCGCACAACCTTCTGGCACAAAGCGTGCTTGTAACAAGGCATCAATCTCATCTACGAAAGCAGTCAGCGGACCCTATGCTGGAAACAGATACATATAGCGTAGAGACACACCCGGCGCGCCAACTTTATGAAGTGTCCGCTATCATCGTGAATTACAACGGCGCAGAGCTGCTGCCACGGTGCATCGAGGCTCTTCGCCGTGCTGCCGTTGCGCCTCTACAAATCATAGTTGTGGACAATGGCTCCACAGACCAAAGCTCTGCTTTGTGTGCTCGGCACAATGTCAGTTTGGTGCGCCTTCGCCGAAACGTCGGTTTTGCGCGCGCCAATAATATCGGCATAAGGCACGCACAGGGTAAGCACTATCTCTTCCTGAACACTGACTGCTTCCTGAAAGAAGGCGCAATCGAAGCGTTGGCTCACCGGCTGGCGAGTAATCCTGGAGTGGCGGTGGTAGGCCCGCGTTTGCTAAATGCAGATGGCACCCTACAGCGCACGTGCCACAACTTCCCTTCGCCGCTGATCTTCTTCCTCGAACAGACAATGCTCTGGCGGTTGTTGCGCTATTTCCCCGGACTTCGCGACAGAGTGCAGATCGCGAGCGACCATGCGCATGCCAGGCCAGTCGATTGGCTGCTTGGAGCGTGCCTGCTGGTCAGGGGAGAGGCGTTTGCCGAAGCACGTGGCTTTGACGAGGATTTCTTCTTCTATTGGGAGGAGGCCGACCTGTGCAAGCGCCTGAGCAACCTGGGCCGGCAAACAGTTTTTGAGCCTGCGGCGGAGGGTGTGCATCTGGGTGGTGCGAGTAGCGCCAACCCCCGTTTGCTGGCTATTTTCTATGGCAGCCTCTATCGCTTCTATCGCAAGCATTTCGCGACGCGTCAGCTTCTTGTGACACGCGCCCTGGCGCGTGTCATAGCCCTGTTGAAAGCAGCACGGCTGTCCGTGTTGTGGGTGACTTTGCGTGCGAGAGGTCGTAAGACGGGCGCTGTCAACCAGGAATTGGCGGCCTGGCTAGAAGTGGCGAGGGTATAGTGCCGGAGACAGCGCTGCTACCACGGCTGGCGGTTGCCGCCGAGCAGGATGGCTGGCGCGCGGCTGCGCTGGCCTTGCTGTCCGACTGGCCGGACCTGCTGCAATACGTAAGCGATGAACGCTCCGGCGACTGGCGCTTTCTGCTGCCTCGGCTGCCCAAAGGACGCGCATTGTGTGCCGGTGGGGCGCTTTCGCCGGTGCCCTTCGCGCTGGCGCGGACATGCGAAGCGGTGGAAGTTGTGTGCTCGGATGCTGAAGGCCGTTTCCTGATGGCTCGTGCACGTCAAGAAGGCTACCTGAACGTGACACCCGTCTCGCCTGACGCCGTTAGGGGCGGAAGTTATCATGTAGTAGCTGCACTCAGATCGCCGTTCAAGATTGGCAACTGGCAAAGCAGTGGCTTGACCAGGCTGGCCGAGGCCGTACGAGCAGCCGGCTTTCTCTATCTGGAAGTAGACCGGCCTGCCCTATTTACACTCCCCAGGTCGATTCGGGCCCGGCTCCGGCCGCTTGGTTTCTCGCCCGTAAAGTGCTGGTGGCCTAAGCCAACGTTCCGGCATTGCGAAATGCTGTTGCCTCTAGGCGACCGCCGCCTCCAGCGTTACTATCTTGATTACCAATTCTTCGCCATGTCGCCACAGAGGCGTGTGTTGCGCGCAGCGCTGAAGCTTGCAGTTGCCCTCGACCTGTTCCACCTTACTCTCCCGGAATATATAGTGTTGGCGCAACGGTCGGAAAGAGGCCTGTTGTGATCAGGTCGCTTGCAACCTGTTTAGCGGAGAATTGGCGCTGCCTCGATCTGGCGCGCCCGCCTGAGCCATCGACTCTACGCTGGGTCGTGGTCAACGGGGGCATAAGCATCCGGAGCAAGCTGGTGTGCCTGGTATGGGTCGATGGGCCGCTGCCGAGCTTTGTTGTCAAATTCCCTCGCTACCCGGCATACAATGGCCGACTGACGACCGAATACCGGGCGCTTGAGCAGATGCAGCTTTACTTGCCCGGTAGAGAGTCCATGGTTCCTCGTCCCTTGCTGGAGTTCCAAATGGAGGGGCTTACAGTGACTGTGGAGACGGCCCTCACAGGCAAACTACTGCGCTCCCATTTGCGCGAGCACCCTGGCAGGCACCCGGCGACCCTCAGGGATCTGTCGGAGTTCACCAACTGGCTGACCTCAACCCACGTGCTCTCCTCGAGGAACGCTACCCCCTCGGAGTTCGACAGCCTGGTATTGGACCCTTTCAAGGCAGCCCAAGAAGAACTGGGCCTTTCCGGCCTGGAGACTTCAAGAATACGAGAGCTATACGCGCAGGCCCAGGCGTTGAGCGGCCACAACAGCCTCTCGCTCGTTTTCAACCATAACGATCCAGGCACCACCAACGTGCTCGTCAACAAACGGGGCAGGTTCGCTGCCCTGATAGATTGGGAGTCGGGTGCATGGGGCCTTCCGGTTAGCGATCTGGTGTACTTCCTGGCTCGCTTTGGCTTCGAGACGCGTGGCGTGGGTACCGAGGACCCCATGCGCGGCTTCCGGGAGCTTTTCTTTGAGAACAACACTGCGTCGGCTGGTGTGTTGGGCTACTCGCTGCCCAGGGAATGGCTGGCGAGCTACTGCCAGCGTCTTGGAGTGTCGCTGGAGTGGCTGTCGGTGCTCTTCTGCCTCACCTGGATCATGCACGCCCGCAACGAGAGGAACCATCTGCTGGGGCTCCAGGCGGAGGGACAGATACTGCATGGCAAGCCTGCCAAAGCCGAAATCACCAACGTCAGCAGTAAGACATTGCAGAGCGCGCACTTTCGCTCTCAGCTGCGCTACTACCTGGAAAACCTCGATTTATCTCTGGTAGCAAGGATGTCGGGAGGCGGTCTCCCATGAAGCTGCTGGTACTTACGCCTTTCCTGCCTCATGCGACGGCGCGCTTGGGTTCGTCACACGCCGTCTATGACAGACTGTGCCTGCTGGCTCCGCGACATAAGCTCGTGGTGGCTACTTTCATTGAGCGCGGTGAGCGTCCCTATGTGGAAGATATGCGCAGGCTTGGGGTGGAGGTACATCCCGTTGTGCGCCCATGCGCAGGCTCAGGGCTTGCTTTATGGCGCAAGCGCTTGCGCCTCGTGCTTACCCTTCTCACCCGTCG
>JBAURA010000144.1:0-14683 GCA_049580985.1 Chloroflexia bacterium | reverse complement strand
GAGCGAGCGCCTGACCGTCGGACAACCCTGCCCGCCGGAGCGCCTGGAGCGGCTCCACGCGGCACAGGAGGAGCAGCGTGTGTACGAGGCCGCGCTCAACTTCCTCTCCTACAGGCCCCGCTCCGCCCGTGAGGTGGAGATGCGCTTGCGCAAGAAGCAGTATACGCCCGAACAGATCGAGGTCGCCATGACGAAGCTCCGCAAGCGTGGCCTGGTGGACGATCGCGAATTCAGCCGCTTCTGGATCAACAACCGCCAGTCCTTCTCGCCTCGCGGTCCGCGTCTCCTACGTTCCGAGTTGCGCCAGAAAGGCGTGCCCCAGGACGTAGTGGACGAAATGCTGGCCGAGTACAAGGACGAACAAGCCGAGCGCGCCGAACAAGACGCCGAAATAGCCGCCGAGCGCGGCCTTACCGACAACGAACCCACCCCCGGCTCCGACGAAGCCACCGCTCTTGCCCTGGCCCGCAAGCGTATGCGCCTACTCTCCACCCTCGATCCCTTCACACAAAAGCGTCGCCTATCCGCGTTCCTGGCCCGGCGCGGGTATGGGTATGATACGATTGGTCCTGTGTTGCAGCGGGTGTTAATTGCTGAAGATGAACTGTATTTGGAGGATTAACTCATGTTCAGCTCAGTTGGGGACGATTGATACGCAATAGTTGTCCGGGAATCTTTGCATCTGCCTGTTGTATTGCTTGGAGTTGGTCGTGGATTCGGAGAGCCAATGTCTTGAAGTCCCTGTCAAACGTGCAAACGATTATGCCGGCATGAGCTTGATTCACGTTGTGTAGCCTAATGAAGTGCTTGCGGTTGAACGTCAGCAGTATTCGGTCCCCGTCGTGGGCAAACGCCAGGACCTCCTCATCCGGCGTCGCTTGTCCCCCTCTGCCTGTCTCTTGCATGGTGAGTACGTCATGACCCAAGCGGCGCAGCTCCTCGACTACAGGCAACGGGAAGTTCTCATTCGAGTAAAGACGCGCCAACTGCTACGCTTCCTCATTCTCGCGTATCTGCGTGTCAATTTCGTCTCGATGAGCACGATAATAAGCCCAGGCATTGGTCAGGTCTTCTGCGCGTAGGCTCGGATATGCTCGAAGTAAGTCCGCTTCGCTGGTCCCCAATTTCCTCGCCTGTACCAATAGCCAGACAGGAATTCTAGTTCTGACAATACAAGGCTCTCCCCCATTGACGTTTGGCGTGCTGTCTATCCCCGGATACGCATCGGCCAGGTCGCGCGCCACCCATTGCAACACCTGTGCTTTCTCTCCTGGGGTCATGGTCGCCAACAATTCCTCGGCCTCTCGTAGTGCATCCATTGTTTTCACTCCATCTCATTGGGGCTCGTACATCCATTATACGCTAACAAGCAGCAAATCCCGATAACAAAGTCGGCACAAAGCATGTGATACAATGATCACAACAGTATGCAAGAACCCATCCCAAATAAACTAGACCTCGGCCACATAGCCAGCCTGCGCCTCACCGCCTCCAACTCGGCGCTCATAGGCTCCGGCCTCCTCTGGATCGGCCTCTCCGCGCTCGCCGTCATCTTCTTGCGCATGGCGATCATCGAGGCTGTGGCGCTCGGACTCTTCGCCGTCCTCCTCCACTGGATAGGAGACATAGCCCACCAGCTAGGCCACGCCAGGGCCGCTCGCGCCTCCGGCCACCCCATGATCGGCATACGCCTATGGGGCCTCCTGAGCAGTTCCATCTACCCTGCCGACGAGCCTCCCCTGCCCGCGCAGGTCCACATCCGGCGCGCGCTCGGCGGGCCAATATTGAGTCTGGTGCTGGCCTTGATCTCCGGCGCACTTGTCCTGCTCCTCCCAACAGCCTCCTTCTTCTGGTGGCTGGCCCTCTTCTTCGCCGCCGACAATCTCCTGGTATTCACCATAGGCTCTCTCCTCCCCCTCGGCTTCACCGACGGCAGCACCATCCTGCGCTGGCTCCGCAAACCCTCATAACGACGATATAAGCAGCCTGATACGGAAACCTCCTTGTAACTGGCGCTACCCAACTTCATTCAGTACCCAAGACTTTCCACCACCCAGGCCAAAGTCCCGTAGGGACGCATAGCTTAGCCCAGGGCGCAAGCCCTGTGGTTATCACGAGAAAATGCATAGCCCCGGAGGAGCGTAAGAGCAGTGAGAATGTTGCGATTGTTGCTATTTTAAGCCCAAAAAATACTCCTTTAGATGTATTTTTTGCAAAACAGCCCCAAAACCTGTCCAGTTTTTGATCAGTAATGCCATAAAGCATATAGAGGGGCCATAGCGCATGCCAACCGTACCCACACAGAAAGGTATTGCTACTTTAGTCTTGCGACTTTCGTCCCTTCCCTTTGAAACCACAGGCCGATGAGATTCGTTCAGCAAGGTGTATAATAGTGGTTGCCGAGATCCTTACTCTCATTATCAGAAGGAGCAAACACGCCATGTCTAACAAACGCAAATACGTGCTGGCGGGGGCCGCTCTCCTCACCCTCTTGCCCGCGCTATCGGCGTTCGGTCCCGCGCCCGCCGCCGCCGCCGACTTCGCGGATGCGGCTTTCAAGCGCGTCTGGGTGCGGACCGACAAACTGGTGGCCGACGGCACGCTCAAAAGGAGCTTCTACTGGGGTCCAACGCCTGGCGAGTCGCTGATGGAGCCTTACGCCCAGGGCACTGGCGGCACGCGCCGTGTGCAGTACTTCGACAAGAGCCGCATGGAGATCAACAACCCGAAGGGCGACCCCAACAACCCCTTCTTCGTCACCAACGGCCTCCTCACCGTCGAACTGATCTCCGGCAAGATGCAGGTCGGCGACGCCGAATACCAGGACCGCCAGCCCGCCGGTATCAACATCGCCTCCGACCACGACGACGCCAACGCCCCCACCTACGCCTCCTTCTCCCAGCTAGCTAACTCGCCCCTGGGTGACCACCCAGCGCCGGACCAGACCGGCAAGACGGTGAATCAGTCGGTGAATAAAGCGGGCCAGGTCAGCATCTGCTTTATTGAACCCCATTGCGATGGTGGCATGGACAAGTACGCCGTCAAGTACGGCTTCTACAATGCCGAGACCAAGCACAACATCGCCGACAAGATGTGGGAGTTCCTCAACCTGAGCGGCCCAGTGCTCGGCCCCGACGGCAAGCAGGCCACCGCCCGCCTCTCCGACCCCTGGTTCTACACGACCGGCTACGCCATCTCCGAGCCTTACTGGGCCAACGTCAAGATCGCGGGCAAGCAGACCGACGTGCTGGTGCAGCTATTCCAGCGCAGGGTCGTCACCTACCAGCCCGACGCGCCCGAAGGCTTCAAGGTGCAAATGGGCAACATCGGCGCGCACTACTACGATTGGCGCTACAAGACGAGCGGCCTCGCCCTCCAGAACTTCGCCCCCTACAACCTTGAGCCGTCCACCGTCATACCTTCTGTGAAGTCGTATCAGACCACAAAGGGGCTGACCAACGTCACCAACCAGGCCGACTTCACCCTCACGCCCAACGTCAAGACACTGATCGAGCAGAACAACTTTGCGGCTGCTTTCCCACAGGGCCAGCAGTATAAGCAGTTCTACCAGCTTTACGAGGACGGGCGCTACAGCGAGAAGCCGACCTTCGTCACCACCGACTCCGTGCTGCACGTCTACCACCTTATCTTCGACAAGCTTCTTCGCACCACCGAGACCAAATACCTGATCGCCGACCTGAAGAGCATGACCGCCGCGCTGTTAGCTACCACTCAGACCCAGTACGACCAGCTAAAGGGCACCAAATCCGAGATTGCAGCCAAACGCAACCTGGCCTTCCTGTCGGTGGCTGCCAAGCTGATCGATCCCACCTTCCAGGTGCCCGCAACCGTAGCGACTGAGGCCAACGCCGACCTGGAGAAGATCGCCGCCCACGCCGGCATCGAACAGTCGGCCGTCATGGGCGTGGATGGCGAAGAGTTTAGAGAGGATTTCAGCCAGTACGTGCCGCGCGGCCATTACACCCGCTCCCCGGATCTTGAGCGCTACTTCCGTACCATGATGTGGTACGGGCGCATGACCTTCCGCCTCAAGAGCGTGGACGAGACCCGTTCCGCCCTCCTCCTCACCCAATCCCTCCAGACCGCCAAGATCGGCAATGAGACGGCTGCCGCGCTGTGGGAGAGCATCTACGAGCCTACCAACTTCTTCGTCGGCGGCTCCGACGACCTCACCTATAAGGACTATGCCCCTCTGATGGAGCAGGCTCTCGGCCCCAACGCCAACGCCCAGGCCACCACCGACGACGCCAAGATAAACGAGTTCCTGGAGCTTAGCAAAGCCCTGGCGGCCCCGCGCATAAACTCTATGTTCGTCTACATCAACGAGGACAAAGAGCAGGCCACCAAGGGCATGCGTCTCATGGGCCAGCGCTTTACCCTCGATGCTTACGTCTTCGGCCAGCTTATCTGGCGCGAGGTGGGCACGCTCGACACCCCGCGCTGGCTGCCCAAGGCCCTCGACGTGCCCGCCGCCTTCGGTTCCCAGGAGGCGTACACCATCTTGGAGGGCATGGGGGAGACGAACTACGCCAGGTACCCTGAGCAGATGACCAAGATGCGCACCCAGGTCGCCAGCCTGGCCGACTCCCAGTGGACCGAAAACCTTTACTGGTCGTGGCTCTACTCCTTCCGGCCCCTGCTCCTGCCGAAGGCCGCCAACAGTGGCTACCCCAGCTTCATGACCAACAGCGCCTGGACCCGCAAGGACCTCAACACAGTGCTGGGTAGCTGGACCGAGCTGAAGCATGACACTATCCTCTATGCCAAGCAGGTGATGGCCGAGATGGGCGGCGGCCCGCCCGAGGTGGTCAAAGGCTATGTCGAGCCTGAGCCTGAGTTCTACGCCCGCATAGCCGCCCTCATCGGCATGACCCGCGACGGCCTCGTCGCTCGCGGCCTCTTAGAGAGGACTGAGGACCCCTTCGAGCAGTCCGACTACAACAACATCAATGATCTCTACGACCTGGCGCTCGACCTCAAGCACATCAGCGAGAAGGAGCTGAGCAACCAGCCGCTCACCGGCGACGAGTACGACCTGATCAAGTTCTACGGTGGCAAGCTAGAGGGCATCACTTCAGCCGCCTCCGATCCCGCCGACCCGAACGTGCCGGGTGCCGATCTCAACGACCAGGATGCAGCTGTCGTGGCCGACGTAGCGACGGGGGGTGACTCAGCGCTCGAAGAGGGCACGGGCCGCATCATGGAGATCTACGTGGTCGTACCCATCGACGGCAAGCTGGTCCTCACCCGTGGCGGCATCTATAGCCAGTACGAGTTCGTCCAGCCATCCAGCAACCGCCTCACCGACGAGCAGTGGCGCGAGCAACTGGACAGCGGCCCGGTTCCGCCCCTCGGCGACTGGAAGACCTTCATCGCTAAGTAAAGGAAGGACCACTATCAGTAGCAAGAGAAATAGGGTGCGCCTTATTTCTCTTGCTACCCTTCATGCAAAGAGCTTCGGAGGTAAGCGTTCAGATTTGGGGCGAATGGGGTGCAGGGGTGCTCCCCTGACGGGGGTTTGGGGGTGTCCCCCAACTTCCCTTCCTTCTTTCTTTCTCCCCTCCCACGTGTGAGAGGGGCTGGGGCATGTCTTCCATTACCGGCAAGTAAGATTGCTCTACCCCCACTCTGAACGCATACGCTTCGGGACAATGATTGACTGCGATGCACATCGGTGCTATAATCACGGTGCGCGCGGGAGAGCCTCCACAGGAGCGCCGAAGGGGCAAGGCAGGGTTGCCGAAACTCTCAGGCAAATTGGACCGCGAGCGCATACCCCTCTGGAGAGTTCCAATGGAACGCCCACGGAGCAAAGCCGTATAGGCTAATCTCACAGGCACAAGGACAGAGGAAGCCACACGCTTCCATCTGTCTTTTTTGTTATACTACGCAATCCAAATCCGCAATCTGAAATCCGAAATGGGGAAGGTGGGCAGAGTGGACACAGAAGCGACGAGGGCCAGCATGGTGGACATGAAATCGCACGCCGACGAGCGTGCCGAACCTGAGCAGGTGCTAGAGCCACAACGTACCCCCTTATATGACGAGCACGTAGCCCTGGGCGCGCGCATGGTCGAATTTGGCGGATGGATGATGCCTGTGCAGTACACCAAAGGCATCATCGAGGAGCACAAGGCTGTGCGCTCGCACGTGGGCATATTCGACACGTGCCACATGGGCGAGTTCGTGCTTGAGGGGCCGGACGCGGCCATGCTCGCCAACGTCGCCACCGCCAACAACGTGGCCGCGCTGGGCGAGGTACAGGCGCAATATTCCTTCATGTGCAACCACGAAGGCGGCGTTATCGACGACTGCATCGTCTACAACTTCGGTGACCACACGTTCATCTGCGTCAACGCCGCCCCCCTCCTCTCTGACTTCGCCTGGCTGGAGCAGCTACGCGACGAGCGCGGCCTCGACGTAGCACTGACCAATGAGTCGGACGACACCGGTAAGCTGGACGTGCAAGGCCCAGGAGCCGCCGCGCTGGTGCAGCAGTTCTGCGATGTCGATCTCTCTACCATCAAGTTCTTCTGGGCCACCAAAGGCCACATAGCGGGCGTGCCATGCCGCATCTCCCGCACCGGCTACACGGGCGAGGACGGCTTCGAGCTATTCTTCCCCATCGAGGAAACAGTGAAGCTGTGGCGCTTGTTCGTGGAGAACGGGGCCGCCCCTTCCGGCCTCGGCTGCCGCGACACCCTGCGCCTCGAATCTTCTCTGCCTCTCTCAGGGAGCGACGTTGCCCCTCCTTTCAACCGCAATCCGATCTGGGCCGGATTCGGCAGATTCGTCAAGCTGGACAAAGGCGTAGACTTCGTAGGACGCGAAGCCTTGCAGCGCGCCAAGAACGATCCCGGCGGCGAGCGCCTGATCAACTTCCACCTGACGGGCCGGGGAGTGCCGCGCACCCACTGCCCCATCGCCAAAGACGGCGAGACAATAGGCGAGGTAAGCAGCGGCTCCTACGGCCCTACCCTCGACAAGTTCATCGGCATGGGCTGGGTACAGGCCGGCCACCACACCCCAGGCACCGAGCTAGACGTAATCATCCGCGACAAGCCCGTCTCCATAGTAGCCGTCCCCAGGCCAATGTACAAAAAGCCGTATTAGCGACGGACGAAGGACGATGGACGACAGCAATCCCCATTTACTGACAACCGCCAACTGATAACTGACAACTTCGGACCAAGGAGATGCACATGGAGAACCCCCGCGATTTCAAGTACACGAACGAGCATGAATGGGTGCAGATAGAAGGCGATAACGCCGTGGTCGGCATCACGAACTATGCGGCCACCCAACTGGGCGACATGGTGTACGTCGATATGCCTTCCGAAGGCGCGACGGTCAACAAGGGCGAGTCGATTGGCGCGCTGGAGAGCGTGAAGGCCGCCGCCGACTTCTACAGCCCCCTATCGGGCCAGGTAGTCGCCCGCAACGACCGCTTGCTCGACGAGCCTGGCCTGATGAACTCCGACCCCTTTACCGAGGGCTGGTTCATCCGCATCAAGCCCTCAGACCTGTCTGAGTTAGACGACCTGATGGACGCCGCATCCTATGACGAGTTCGAGAAATCGCAGGGGTAGGGCGTGATACGTGATACGTGAACCGTAATGCGTAAAACGTAAGTTCACGTATCACTCGATGGAGCAGCCAGCGTTCAAGACCTACGTCATCGCTTCGGCGCTGATTCGACGGGGTGACGAGATATTGCTGGTGCACCAATATCGTTCGCAGGACCCCTATCCTAACTGGTTTTTGCCCGGTGGACGGGTAGAGGCAGGCGAATTGCTCTCCGAGGGGTTGGCGCGTGAGGTGCGCGAAGAAGCGGGTCTTGATCTGGTTACGGTGGGGCAGCTTGCCTATTGTACTCATGCAGTCGATGACGCGGATCATAGCCAATCAATAGCCTTCGTCTTCGAGGTAGCCGAGTGGACCGGCACTCCCAACTCTAATGATCCCGACGGGACGGTGAGCGACGTGCGCTGGTTCTCATTAGAGGAGGCGCTTACCCACCTGGAAAGGGTGCCCTGGCACAGCATGAGAGAGCCGCTTGTAGCTTACTTGCGCGGTACGCACGCTTCCGGCACCGTCTGGATGTACGCCGGCAATCCCGACGAAAGCCAACCTTACGCGAAATTCGCGGGCACCATGCCCGGCGCTATCCGAGACGCACATATCAACAAGACACAAAATAAAAGAGAACCGAGGTCATAGCATGGTTTACACACCCAACACAGAGGCCCAACGGCAGGAGATGCTTGAAGCAATCGGCCTGACGACCATTTCCGACCTATATAGCGAAGTGCCTGCCTCCGTAATAGACCCTGAGATAAAGCTGCCAGCACCGCTCAGCGAGCCTGAGCTGGTGGCCGAGATGCGCAGGCTGTCCGAGCGCAACGCCGATGCCCTGCACTACGCCAACTTCCTGGGCGCAGGCTCCTACAACCACTTCTCGCCCAGCGCCGTCTACAGGATCATGTCGCGCTCCGAGTTCTACACTGCCTACACACCTTACCAGCCGGAGTTGAGCCAGGGCACCCTCCAACAGATCTACGAGTTCCAGACCCTCATCTGCCAACTGACTGGCATGGACGTCGCTAACGCCTCCATGTACGACGCGGGGTCGGCCCTGGGCGAGGCGGCGGTGATGGCCTGCACCATCACCAAGCGCAACAAAGTATGGGTCTCCCCGCGCCTCCACCCTGAGCACAAAGCGGTGTTGCGCACCTACGCCGACGGGCACGGCATCGAGTTCATCGAGCACGACGCCAACATCACCGACTCCTCGCAGATCGGGCGCGACGTGGCTTGCATCATCATCCAGCAGCCCAACTTCATCGGTGAGATACGTGATTTCAGCGGGCTTGCCGAGAAGGTGCACCTGGCCGACGCGATCTTGATCGAAGTCTACGACCCTATCTCCCTCGGTCTGTTGAAAAGCCCTGGCGAGCTAGACGTAGACATAGCGATAGGCGAGGGGCAAGGCCTGGGCATCGCCATGTCGTTCGGCGGTCCCTACTGCGGCCTGTTCGCCACCAAAGAGAAGTACGTGCGCCAGATGCCCGGCAGGCTGGCGGGCATGACGAAGGACAAAGACGGCAAGCGCGGCTTCGTGCTCACCCTCCAAACTCGCGAGCAGCACATCAGGCGCGAGAAAGCCACCTCCAACATCTGCACCAACGAGGCGCTGATGGCCGTAGCCGCCACCGCCTATTTGACGTGCATGGGGCCGCAGGGCCTCAAGCGGGTGGCCGAGATATGCTACCAGCGCAGCCACTACTTGGCGAACCGCATCAAGCAACTGCCCGGTTACAAGCTCCTCAGCCGCGAGCCGTTCTTCAACGAATTCGCCGTGCAGACCCCCATCTCGCCAACCGACCTCAACAAGAGGCTGGTCGAGCATGGCATAGTAGGCGGCCTGGACATTAGCAGGTGCCCCGAAGTAGACGGCGCGGACAACGCCTGGCTCCTCTGCGTAACGGAGATGAACACGCGTGAGCAAATGGATAAGCTGGTTAGTGCGCTAGAAGAAATGAGAAGTGAGAAGTAAGAAATGAGAAGAAGGAGCAAGCGTCGTTCTTATTTCTCATTTCTTACTTCTCGCTTCTAAGGAGATACAATGTCTATCGAACCCCTTATTTTTGAGCTAAGCAGCCCTGGGCGCATCGGTTTTTCGCTGCCTGAGGTGGATATGGACGAAGCGCCTGCGTTGGACGAGGGCCTGTTGAGGGAGCATCTGGACCTGCCGGAGGTGTCCGAGGTCGACATGACTCGGCACTTCGTGCGGCTGAGCCAGAAGAACTACTCGATTGACACCGGCTTCTACCCGCTTGGCTCCTGCACCATGAAGTACAACCCCAAGGTGCACGAGGACGTGGCGATCATGCCAGGCTTCGCGCACATCCACCCCTACCAGCCGGAGTCGACCGTGCAGGGTGCGCTACAGGTGCAGTACGAACTACAGGAGATGCTGGCGCAAATCTCTGGCATGGACGCCGTAACGTTGCAGCCGGCGGCGGGCGCGCAGGGCGAGATGACCGGCATCCTGATGATCAGGGCCTACCATCGCTCGCGCGGCGACAATAACCGCGATATCATCCTCGTCCCAGACTCTGCGCATGGCACGAACCCCGCCACGGCAGCGGCGGTCGGCTTCAAGATGGTATCGCTCAAGTCGGGGGCGGACGGGAACGTGGACCTCGGCACGCTGGAAGCCAACCTGTCGGACAGGGTGGCGGGGATGATGCTGACTACGCCCAGCACGCTCGGCCTCTTCGAGCCGAATATCCTGAAGATCAGCGAGCTGGTACACCAGGCGGGCGGCCTCATGTACGGCGACGGGGCCAACCTGAACGCGCTCGTCGGGCATATCCGCACCGGCGACCTCGGCTTCGACGTGATGCACATCAACCTGCATAAGACCTTCACCACCCCTCACGGCGGTGGCGGCCCCGGCAGCGGCCCCGTGGCGTGCAAGTCCCCCCTCGCGCCTTTCCTCCCCGGCCCTATCGTGACGAAGGAAGGCGACAAGTACACATTCAAAGAACCTGAGCAGTCAATCGGGCGCGTGAAGAACTTCTGGGGCAACTTCGGCATGCACGTCCGCGCCTACACCTACATCCTGCACCTGGGTCTACGCGGCCTGCGCCGGGTGAGCGAGGACGCGATCCTCAACGCCAACTACATCCGCGCCAACCTCAAGGACGTGTACCACCTGCCATACGACCGCATATGCATGCACGAAGTCGTGCTCTCAAGCAAGAACATCAAGGCCGAAACCGGCTGCTCCACGATGGACGTCGCCAAGCGCCTGATCGACTACGGCATGCACCCCCCAACGGTCTACTTCCCCCTGATCGTCCCCGAAGCCCTGATGATCGAGCCAACCGAAACCGAGTCGAAAGAAACCCTCGACCAGTTCATCGCCGCCATGAAGTCGATAGCGCAGGAAGCACGCGAAGACCCCGACATCCTGCACAGCGCCCCGCACATCACCGAGGTGTCGAGGCTGGACGAGGTGGGGGCCGCGCGGGAGCCGAATCTGCGGTGGAAGCGGGCCTCAGCGCCCGTTGCGGAGCGCGAACCCGCCAGGGCCGGATAATCTTACAACTTGATGAGGAATGAATAGCGCCCGGAAGGACGGCTATTCGTTCCTTGTCGATTCCAGGCGCATATTGCCTGGCTCCATCGAGGAGGCGCGAAATGCCGGAGGATAAGCAGGCAGAGACGGCGAACGACGATGGGCAGACACAGGTCTTTTATTCGGCTTACGTCAACTTTGAGCAAGAAGTGCTCGCGCAGGTGCGAAAGGAAACCTACGGCGAGGATATCGGCCAGTTTAGCTGGCTGATCGCCGATGAGTTTCGACGCTTCTTCAGCAGGCTCGACCTGGACGCCAACTCTGACGTGCTCGACGTGGCTTGTGGCTCAGGCGGTCCCGCGATCTTCATGGCGCAGGCTACAGGCTGCCACGTTACGGGTATAGACGTCAACGAGGGCGGCATCAATACGGGCAACCAGTTGGCCGAGGCGCGTGGGATCCGTGATCGCGTTCAGTTCAAGCACGCAGACGCCGGTAAGCCTTTGCCTTTCGCCGATGCCTCGTTCGATGCCATTGTGTGCATTGACGCCATCAATCACCTGTACAATCGGCTGGAGGTCCTGGGCGAGTGGTATCGCGTGCTACGTCCAGGAGGGCGTTTCCTCTTCACCGACGCGGTGATCGTCACCGGCATGCTCAGGCGGGACGAGATTATTGCGCGCAGCAGCGCGATGGGCCAGTTCATCTTCACCCCTCCTGGCGTACACGACCACCTGATCGAAGCCGCCGGTTTTGTAGATCTGATGATAGAGGATGCAACTGCAACCATAGCCACGGTCACCAGGAACTGGCACGATTCGCGTGTCGAGCACCGGGAGGACTTGCTCCAGATAGAAGACGAGGCCGCTTTTGAGGACCTCCAACGCATGTTAGCCACGGCCCACACTCTCTCGAGCGAACGCCGATTGTCGCGCTTTGCTTACAGCGGGCGCAAGCCTCCCGCTATTTGAGCGCTTTCATAATGGCCTGATAAGGGGTGATCGTTCGTACCACCTCACTTATTGTCATGCCTGCCGCTCTTTCATAAAGTACCACACATCAACGAGATGGAGTGGTTGGATGAGGTGGGTGTTGCGCGAGAGCCGAATTTGCGGTAGAGGCGGGTTGCGGAGGTGGCTCCGCAGGTGGCAGCAGAGGCAACGTGGGCAAGATAAGTCCGGAGACGAAGATTGGGGGTGTATACGCTTGTTAGACGGGCCTTCTAACGAGAAACCCACCAGAACCACAGAAAGGATCAAAAATAAGGACCGGCCTACACCGGTCCTTATTTTTCTTGCTGCCCCAGCTAAGCAGCGCGTAGTTGCCACCTGCTCTGCCATTCGACCACGATCCACAACCCACCATCGGTGCGGGTAACAAGCACCCGCACACTAGCGGCTATAACCGTGAGGAAGCCTAGCAGTTCAACCAGCTGGAAGAGCGGATCGGCCATTCCGACCACCTTCATCGCACCACATTCATCCCACCAAAGTAGCCAAATGGTCCTATGACCTCTTGACAAGCCCTGGCTGCGTCCGTACAATGCGATTGTCAGCTAACCCCAGTCGTTGACCTCGACTGGGCCTATAAGCTTCACGGAGTCGGGTTTGTTTCAGTGCAGGCCCGACTTTCGTGCATCCACATGCTAACCGATATTTCTCCATCGAGTCAATAGCCCCAATGGGTCATTCCATACTGATTAGTACTACTTTGTTCTGATATTCAGGTTTGTCTTAATCAGTATTTCGAGTACGTATTAAACACGGTACGCACACTGTCCTTGACTTTACCTACTCATAAGTACCATTCCTCTCATGTGCGTAAAACGACTATCAGCCAAAAGTATTACCCTGCCAACTTATCAACAGCCCCAAATACAGAGGAATTCTGCGCCATATACTCTTTTAGGATATTATGCGCAAGTGGATGATCTCGAACCCATCGCCGCTCTACCTCCGTACTTGCTCTCCTCAGCCTCTCAAGTAGAGTGCTCACAAGTAAATTACGCGCGACCAACGAAGAAGTCCAACAACGAATAATCCATCCACCCGTTGAGTATCCTATCATATTCCTCCGTCGTTGCACCTCAGGCTTAGTGTTGGTGGTCTTGATCTCCACAGTGGGCGCGTTGGTATGGCAGATGTTCTACAGCGAGGCCTTATCGCCCTCCGCACCTGTGGTGTGGGTCCCCTGCTCCACTGATGTATACTACTCCTCGCAAACCAGCCCCAGGAGGAACACATCATGAGCGAGACCACTTGGATAGCACTCATAGGAGTGGCGGGCACGGTACTCGCGGGCGCAATTGGCGCTCTAATACCACTCTTAGGACAGCGGACTCAACGCAAACATGAGCGCGAGCAGTGGTATGCGGAATTCTTCCTGCGGATAAAAGTCAACGCTATCACCTCGCTTTACGCCCATCTTGCCACCGTCCAACGCGTCACAGCCTCATTGCCACCCTCCGCCGAGCACGACCGCGCCCAAATAACCGTCCACCTCGAAAACCTGGACGCTACTCACGAGGCCCTGGTCGACAAGGCCAACTATGCATTCCCGTACCTGAGCAAGCCAATTGAACGTCTAGTTCAGGCTCTTATCGACCAAACACACCACCTACGTGCGAAACTCGACGCACGGGCAAAAGACCCTGAAGCAGTCCCCTACTCCGCCGAAGAGAGCGAGGCGGATAGACGGAAAGTTTACGAACAAATCAACGCGGTACGTGAGGCACTTAGACCGGAGCTTAACCCCGCAATTCTTGGGCACATTCAAGATTCAGGCTCGAACATCAATGCCAGGGAACGGTGATACTCACGTCCCTAATTATTATCCAACACCCCCTGCTTGCTGGCCTCAAACAGCGCCCCCACAGACGTGCCCGAATGTATCCGCCACATCGTCTCCGCAATCATAGGCGCGACGCTCAGGACGATAAGGTTGGGCAGCATCTTCTCCGGCGGCAACGGGATAGTGTCGGTGGTCACGATCTCCACGATGGGTGCGGCACGCAGGCGCTCGACCGCCGGACCTGAGAAGACCGGGTGCACACACGACGCGTACACCTCCTTCGCTCCCTGCTCCACCACCACATTCACCGCCTGCATCATCGAGCCTGCCGTATCTATCTCGTCGTCCACCAGGATCACCGTCTTGCCCGCCACGTCGCCAATCAGGTTGAGCACCTCCGTGCGGTCGGCGTTCCCCGTGCGCCGCTTCTCCACGATAGCGAGCGGCGCGTCTATCAACTCCGCGAAGTTGCGAGCGCGCTTGGCGTTGCCTATATCCGTAGACACAACCACCCGGTCCTTGAGGCGCTTGTTCCTGAAATGGTCGGCCAGCAGGAACATAGCCGTCAACTCGTCCACCGGGATGTTGAAGAACCCCTGTATCTGCCCGGCGTGCAAGTCGATAGTCAGCATACGGTCGGCCCCCGCCACCGTGATCATGTCGGCAATCAGGCGCGCGGTAATGGGCACGCGCGGCTGGTCCTTCTTGTCGGTGCGCCCGTAAGCGTAGTAGGGCACCACGGCTGTGATCCGCCCCGCGGACGCGCGCTTGGCCGCATCGATCATG
>JBAURA010000143.1:0-24242 GCA_049580985.1 Chloroflexia bacterium | reverse complement strand
GCGCTCCACCACCGGCTCGCGCCGCTCGGGGCGGAAGGCCAGCAGGCCACTCTCTTGCCACAGGAGGAGCCGCCTCTCCAGGTCGTCGGCTGCCATGCCCAGCTCGGCGCTCAATACGCCTATGTCGAGCCTGGCCTGTTGGGTGCCCTGCAAATAGGATACCTGCCGGAAGCGCAGGAAATCGGGGTCGCGCTCAGCCAAACCCTCAGGAGTGAGGCCAACCCACACGGAGCGCGGCGCATCGAAATGCCTGGAGATCAGGCCGACCTTTTCGAGGAGGCTGATCGTCACGCGCACGGCCGTGGCGTCCACCTGCTTCTTGAGCACCGCGCCCGATTGCCGCTCCAACTCCTCCAGGTTGACATAATTCGATTGACCTACCTGCACATATTTGCCCAACTCGCGGAAAATGGCGCGCAGGTCGTCCACTTTGAGGGCATCCTGCCGCTTCCAGCGCGTGAGGTTAGCGCGGTCGCCCGTCGCTATCAACAGGATGCACCTGGACGGCCTGCCGTCGCGTCCGGCGCGGCCCGACTCCTGCACGTAGCTTTCGAGCGAGTCGGGCGGGCTGAAATGGACGATGAAGCGCACATTGCTCTTGTCTATGCCCATGCCGAAGGCGATAGTAGCGACGATCACTCGCACGCGGTCGAGCATGAACGCTTCCTGGGTGGCCGAGCGGTCGTCGGGCGACATGCCCGCGTGGTAGTGAGCGGCCTGCACCCCGGCCCGCCGCAATATGCCCGCTATCTCTTCGCAAGCCTCGCGGCTCCTGGCGTACACCACGCCCGACCCGCGCTCCTCTTTGCAGACCGCTATCAGCTTGCGCAGCTTGGCCTCTTTGTCAGCCATGCTCTGCACTTCGTAATAGAGGTTAGAGCGGAAGTTGCTCGCCACCACGGGGCGCAACGGCTTCCCTAGCTGGCGGGCGATCTCCTCCCGGATCTCCGGGGTGGCCGTGGCGGTGAGGGCCAGCAGCGCGGGGTTCCCCAGCATCGGTATGCACTTGCCGAGGAAGAGGTAGTCGGGCCGGAAGTCGTGGCCCCACATCGAGACGCAGTGCGCCTCATCCACCACCAGCAGCCGCACGTTCGCACGCCTGAGAGCGTCGATGAAGGACTGCTGGCGGAGGCGTTCGGGCGCGCAGTAGATCAGCTTGTATTGCCCGCGCAGGATGTCGTCCATGCGCGTGCCCAGGGCATCCGCCTCCAGTGAGGAATTGATGAAGGTCGTCCGCTCGTACACGCCCGCGGGTAGCGAGTCGTACTGGTCCTTCATGAGCGCGATCAAGGGCGAGATCACTACGGTGGCGCCCGGCAGGAGCATCGCGGGCAACTGGTAGCAGAGCGATTTGCCCGCGCCCGTGGGCATGACGGCGATGGTGTCCACGCCCGACATCACCTGCCGGATGACGGCTTCTTGCTTGCCTATGAAATCGGCGTAGCCGAAGAGCCGCTCAAGCTCCGCCCGCAGGTGGTCGGCTGGGTGGGGTTGTATGTTAGACCGGAGTACAGTTGACATAATAATAGGGTGGCCCCATGAACAGGGCCACCCTAATTCTACCACATTGACCACGATGAGTGCTCACAAACGAAAGGATGTAGCCCCTGGTGCACCAGATATGCATCTGTCATTCTGAGCGCCCCAAAGTGCAAGTGCTACCCCTAATAACCAGCCCAGTTTGCTTTGTCATCCTGAGCGAAGCGCATATCTCGCTCCCTATCGACCAGGTACAACATACGAACCAGGCCAAAGCCGACCCACTTCACTGAAAGCCTGTGTCCAAAAAGCAGAGGCAAGGGGAAGCGAACCCAGGATGACAAAACCAACCGGGTCGGCCTTCCTCCCACCCTCCTATCTCCTTTTTGGACATCTTCTACCCATCCACCATCCCACCCTCGCTCTTCTTCACGGCGGCAGCCGTGGCGCTGGCGATAGCGTCATACCCGAATCGCTTCCTGATGTCGTCGATGCTGCTGTTGAGCTTGCGCTCGCGGTCTACAGCGGGTTCTTCTCTATTCTCGGCTTGGATCTTCTCAGCTCCATCCGTCTCGCCCGACTGGATGCGGAATTGCCCTACCAGGTCGGCGGTGTGCACCAGGTTCGCCGTACCGACTCCTATCAGGCGCACTACCTCGCTACCGTGCCTTAGGCCGGTGGAGCGGTGGGTGGTTTCAAGGAGGCGGCATGCGGTCTCGGATACTATGCTTGCCGAGTCGGTGGGCATCGGCAGGGTGGTGCGGCGGGTGATCAGCCTGCCGTACCCGTCGTCCCCTCCCCCTTCGGCCCTCGACCGCCTCCGAGACGGGAGCAGGCGCAGCTTGAGGATCACCACGCGAGCACACATCCCCTCATTGCGGAGCGACCACGCGACGTGATCGGACAGGGTGAAAAGCACCTTCTTGAGCGTGGCGAGATCCGCCGTGTCGTCCTGCATAGTGGTCTCACGGCTGATCGACTTGGGATCGCCTGGCGGCTCGACCCGGCTGTGGTCTATCCCTGCCGCGTGGTTGAGCAGGCTATCGGCGTTGTCCCCGCCCAGGTGGAAGGCCAGCACCGCCCGGTTGGCGTGGGCAAGTTGTCCGACCGTATGTATGCCCAGGGCATCGAGCAGCGATTCGGTGCGCTTGCCCACGCCCTGCAAGGCGCGCACGGGCAGGGGCGCGAGAGTGGCGGCTTCATCTCCCGGCGCGACCACCACCAGCCCATCGGGCTTTTGCAGGTCCGAAGCCACCTTCGCCACCAGCTTGTTCGAGCCTATGCCCACGGAGGCGGTCAAACCTGTCTCTTCACGAATGCGCGCCTTCAAGCGCACCCCTATCTCGCGGATCGGCCCGCCCGATAGCTCGGCCCCGGTCATATCCAGGTATGCCTCGTCGAGCGACACCGGCTCTATAGTGGGACTGAAATCGGCCCAGATAGCGCGCAACCGCTCGGCGACCTGCCGGTAGCGGTCGAACCTCCCCGGTAGTACAATCGCCTCCGGGCAGAGCGCCAGCGCCCGCGCGAGCGGCATGGCCGAGCGCACCCCGAATGCCCGCACCTCATACGATGCCGACGCTACCACGCCCCGCACGCCCTTGATGAACTCCGGCATGCGAGGCTGCTTGCGCGCCTCCCGCGCCATCTCCCGCAGCCGCTCCATCGTCATAGGCGAGTTCGCGACGACCACGGGCTGCCCCATCAGGGCAGGATCGTCAAGCTGCTCCACCGACGCGAAGAAGGCGTCCATATCGACGTGGAACACCCACCTGCGCGCGCCTTGCGTACCCGCCTGCCACAACTCACCTTGCCTGAACTCGCCACCCATAAGACGAGGATAGCACAGAACGTTTGTTCAGTCAATGTGCATGCCGGCACAGCGCGCAGCCGCGGTACGTCCGCTGCTAGAGCCCATTATGAAATGCCGAGTGCGCCCTTCTGAGTATCGCCTGGTGCGGTCGCTTAGTGCGCCTAACAAAACTGCGGCGCAAGTAGGCGAGAAAGCAGGATGGTTGCGAGCCATGGGATCGAGTCGAAGGAGCGCCTAGGGCGCCACCGGTTTCTCCGAAGGCGGTGAACGCTTCAGAAGAGTTCCTCGGCCAGCGCGACGATGATGCCCGCAGGGCCTCGCATGTAGCAGAGTCTGTACTTGTCCTCGTACTGGGCCACCTCGCCGACGAGTTCGGCGCCGCCCTCGCGCAGGCGAGCGACAGTGTCGTCGACGCTTTCGACTGTAAACATGACGCTCCGCAGGCCCAGCGTGTTCGGCGGTGCGATCGCCGGTTCGAACTCGACCAGTTTTGGATTGCGAAACTTCGTCAGTTCAAGCCGCCCGTGCCCATCCGGGGTCCTCATCATAACGATGTCGACCTGGACACCTTCGAGCCCGTTGACGCGGTCCACCCACGGACCCTCGACGGCCGCCTCGCCCTCCCGCGACAGGCCGAGCGCGGTGAAAAAAGCGATAGCGGCTGCAAGGTCGTCGACGACGACGCTGACGTGGTCCAATCTCTTGATCGTCATGTCCCTAGTATAGCAGAGGCCGTGCGCGGCGGTCCAGGCCCATCGTTCTCGCGAGTTGGATGTGGTTAGCCGAGGAAACGCAGGGAGATGAGGGCGTACTTAGAGGGGCGTTTTTGTTGTCCACTGCTGGCAAGGCACCGCGTGCCGCCCCCTCTCCACAGTTCAATGTGTCCATCCATGAAACCCTGAACAGGCGTCGCGCTAAAAATCGGGCGTTTTCAGGCCCAGAACGCCCAGCATAAGGGCAAGCTCCCCGGCATGGGGCAGGTCGTGGTTGAGCATGCCCCAGACGATGCGCAGGCCGTTCTGCTCCTGCTCCGACACCGGGCCGGGGTCGTCGGCGGTGGATGGCTCGACGTAGGCACGCAGTACCTGCCAGGTGTGCTGGAGCCCGGCCACCACCTCGGCGGCTGAGCGCGGCGGGTCGTCCGGTTCGTCCCAGTTCATCATCGGCTCAAGCGACGGGTCGCCCAGGACCTCGTGTACCCACAGGGCACGCCCGCGCACGATATGCTCGGCCAGCTCGCCCACCGTGCGCAGGTCGGGTGCTATCCGCGCGTTCATCTGCTCGTCGCTCAGCGGCGCAATCACGCGCACCAGTTCATTCTGCATGTACTGCCAGATTTGCAGCACCCGCGCCGCCGCAATGCTCGATTTCGTCATTCGCCGCACCTCCGGTATAGTCTTGCTGCACGCTGTAATCATACCAGACGAGCCGTAAGGTAGTCATAGCGGGCATCGAGATGATCGCAACCCACCGCGCCAATCGCACCGCGCCCAAGACGCAGGGCGGACGAGTGCTGCGACGCTACAAGCGGCGCTGGAAGATCGAGCGGTTGATAGCGTGGTTGCAGAAGCACAACTTCCGCCGTGTTGTGGTGCGTTACGAGTATCCTGCCGCTAACTTCCGCGGTTTCGTCCGGTTGGCTTGCATCATCATTCTGCCGCGTCACTATTTATGAGATCTGTTCTACTCGAATCTCCTCACCACTTCAGCCATAAAATCCTCAAAAATGCCCAAAAAGACTACCCAAATGGGTGTATGCAAAACAGCACATATGTGCTATAATGCTTATGAAAGTACTCTCACCCTCTTTGAACGCACAAAGAGGGACATGCGGACCCTGGTGTCCCTATGTATCGACAGTAACATCTGTCACTCTGCGACTAGCCTCTCACACACATACCGTGCCCAACGCCTAACCAATACGCAATACGCAGTAAGCAGTAAGCAGTAAGCACAAGCACCTTACCACCGAGGCTAGACGACACGTTGCGTGCCAAGCACAGGGCAGCCTACGTGCCACGTGTCACGCCCGAACCACCTACCCGATGGGGTAGGGGCTAGGCCCTTGTGCCCACGCGGAACACGCTCCAGTTGCGCCATAGGGACACCATCCCTACCAGCCAACCAACCATGCCCGTGTAGGGGCGGACCCACGTGTCCGCCCTCTACCGGCAACAACTGAATACAAAGGACAGGGTGCATAGGACCCAAACAAGCCCTATGCACCCTCCCCACCATATCCAAAAATAAACAAAACCCTCTGTGCCTCCGTGCCTCCGTGGTTCAAAATCCAAAACCCATTCAAGGAGGAGCCTATTCCACAGCAATCATCCCACGCTCAGAGTTGTTCAGCCTCACGGCCCTGCCATCCACGAGAGCCACTATATCCTCGATCCGCACGCCGAAGCGCCCCGGTATATAAATACCCGGCTCGATGCTGAAGACCATGCCATTCTGTAGGCGCGTAGTGTTGCCCTGCACGATATAAGGCGGCTCGTGGATATCGAGTCCCAGCCCGTGGCCCAGGCGGTGAGAGAAATACTCGCCGTACCCGGCTTCCGTGATTATCCCTCGGGCCACGCTATCCAGCGCCTGGCACTCCATACCCGGTTCGGCGGCCCGCACCCCCGCTTCCTGGGCCTGGGCCACTATGGAGTAGACCCTGGCTTCCTCGGAGTCGGGCGCGGGCATGTCTCCTGCGAATACCGTGCGCGTGCAATCAAAGCCATACCCTTTCCACGTGCCCCAGAAGTCCAGCACGATAGCATCGCCCCGCTCGATAACGCGCTCTCCCGAATGGTGGTGGGCCGAGGCGCTGTTGGGACCTGAGCCTACCAGTGGGGGGTCGGTGACGGTGAGGCCGTGCGCTTCCAGGATCCTCCCGAACTCATGGGAAAGCTCGACCTCTGGCCGTCCGATGAAAGGCAGCCTCACCAGCTCCGCGAAAGCATCGTCAGCGTGCGCGCCCGCCTCTTGCATGCGTGCTATCTCCTCAGCCGCTTTGACCTGCCGCGCGCCTGAGAGCACCGGGGTCGCCGGCGTAAAAGCCGCTCTCGGCAGCTCGGCTTGCAAGCGCAGCAGAAAGACCGCCCACAGCCGCTCCGCCACGCCTATCGTGCAGTTCACACCCCCCGGCCTGGCGCGCAGCCCGTCCGCGATCAGACCGGCGACGAGATGCGCCGGGTTCTGGCTCTCGCCCCACGTGTGTAGCTGTGTGCCTGCCGGCAGTGGAGGCAAAGAGGGAGCTTCAAAAGCAGGCACAACGAAATGTGGCGGTCCCTCCTGGGGCAAAACAAAGGCCGCCAGCCTCTCGCTAGGCCTCAAATGCGCGCCCGTAAGGTACACCATATCGGCGGAAGGCCCCACGAGCAAATAATCCAGTCCATGCGCATGCATCAAGCCACGCACGCTTGCCATACGCGCATCGTAAGCAGACTTGGCTGTCATACGTGTCCCTCTCTAATTCGTAAAACGCGAAACGCGAAACGTGAAACGCAAAGCGTAAAACTTAGCAAACCCTTCAAATAACTATCGGCGAATCCCGGTTACGTATCACGTATCACGTATCACGTATCACGTTTCGCGCTTCACGTTTCGCGTTTCGCGCTTCACGTTTCGCGTTTCGCGTTTCGCGCTTCGCGCCTCAAGTTCCCGCCGACTCCACCCGCGTCTTAGTCTCGCCCCCGGCGTCGTAGGCGACCACCAGCTCGCCGTCCTCCTGGCGGGTCTGTTCGGCGCTTTCAGTGTTCTCCTCGAACTTGCGCTCGCTTTCGCGGGCCGCCTTGATATCAGAGATGATCACCTGGAGCGCGCCCGCCAGGGGCACCGCCACCAGTGCGCCCGCCAGCCCGGCCAGGGTCGCCCCCAGGATTATGCTTAGTATAACAGTCAGCGGGCTAATCCCCACAGAGTCCTTCATCACGCGCGGGATGAGCACGTTGCCCTCTACCGTCTGGAGCACCACCGCGAAGACGACCACCAGCAGCGCCCGCAAGAGGGGGTTGATGGGGTCCATGCCCAGGAGAGCGGGCAGCCCGTCGTTCTCGACCTGCGTAAGGGCTACGAGCACGGCGGGGGCCGTGCCGATATACGGCCCCACGAGGGGAATGGCCTCCGCTATAGCGATGAAGAGAGCCAGCGCGGGCCAGAAACTGATCCCCAGCACAAAGTAACCTACCGCGCTCGCCAGGCCCACGATCAGCATAAGCGTGAGCTGGCCTCGCACCCACCCACCGACCTTTATCTCGATATCGTCCCACACCCGGCGCACGCGGTTGGCGCGGCTCGCGGGGAGCCACGACATCAGGCTCCTCTTGATCAGGGTGCGCTCGCTGAGCCAGTAGAAAGCCACCACGAAGATCGTGATCAGCGCGAAGAATATCTCGGCGACGGTGAGGGCGGTGGCCGTCACCGCCTCTAGCTTCTCCTCGTCGGTCGGCGGTCTGCCGAGATCACCGACGAAACCCTCAGCGACATCCAGGAAGATCCTGGCCTGGTCGCGCAGGAAGATATTGTCGAGGTCCTGGGTGCTCGCGCGCATCTCGCCAACGCTGCGGGCCAGCCCGATCCGGAACTCGCCCAGTTGCGAGAAGAAGACGGAGAACATTATGTAACCGATCAGGCCGAGCGCCGCGAAGAGGGCGGTGTAGACGATCAGTATGCCCGCGCTACGGCTGAACGGCCCGCGCCTGAGCCAGTTGACGACCGGCTCTATGGCGGTGGCTACCAATAGCGCCATGAAGAGCAACAACAGCACGATCAGCGAGCGGTAGATGACGAAGGCCAGCAGCAGCACGCCCAGGACGGCGGCGGCCCCCAGCGCTACCCTGCCTATGGACGTGTCTTTCGCCCGGACAAGGATATTTACATCCTGCTGGTCTGCTGTGTTTTCGACTTGCGCCTGCTCGACCTGTACTGTATTTGCCTTGCTCTCTTTGTTGTCCTTGTCTTGGTTCGCAGCCATGTATCCCCCGAAACGCTTGTCGTACAAGCTCTATATGACTATGCTGTTGCGGCCCGCATGCTTGGCTCTATAGAGAGCCGCATCGGCCTGGGCAATCAGCGTTTCAGGATTGCGTGCGTCATCAGGGAACGATGCCATGCCGACCGAGATAGTAGGTACCGGCACCACAAGCGGCTTATCGCCTGGCTCAACGCCCTCCTGGGTGCTTTGAGCAACTTTCGTGCCGTCGCCTCCCCCCACGACAACGGTCATCGTGGCGAGGCTTCGCATGAGGCGCTCGGCGAAGACGCGCGCTTGCAACTTGTCCGTTTCGGGCAGGATCACCGCGAACTCGTCGCCGCCGAACCTGCACGGCACGTCGCCTCGCCTGCAAGTATGCCGGATCGCCGAAGCGACGGCCTGGATAGCCGAATCGCCCGCCGCGTGCCCGTAAGTATCGTTTATCTCCTTGAGCCTGTCCATGTCGATCATCGCCACGGTGAGCGACTCGTCGGAGCGCAGGGCGCGCCGCATCTCTTCTCCCAGGCGCTGCCCGAAATACTCCTTGTTGTATAACTGAGTCATCGGGTCTCGGATAGCCCTCTTCTCAAGGTCGCGCACCGATGCCTGGTGGAAGTTCTCCACCGCCTTCAACATCAACTCGTCGAAGAGGAGGTCGAAGGCGGGTAGCACCACGGCCAGCTCTGCATGCGCGTCGGGTTCGCGCGCGGCGAGCACTCTATGCAGGATGATCTGCCTCAGCTTGACGAATTCGAGCACGACTTCATGGAACTCGTACCCCTGGTTGTGCCTGAGTTTGCCGTGGGAGGCAGCAACGTGGCCCGCGCGGATGAGGGGGTTGTTGAGAGGCATGGTACCGCGCGGTCGCGCCCGCGCGCCCAGGTCGCTTTCTTCCAGGCTCGGCAGACTAGACACGTTGGAGGTGGGTAGAGCAAGGCCCATAACCTCGGCGTGCAGTGGCGTGTCGCCCAACGCCTCGGCCAGGTTCAACAGTAAAACTTTGATACCATCTACGATCTCAGCCGTGAGAAGCTGCTTATGAATATCGGTACGATCTGAGCTACGAAGCTCTTCTACCCACTCGCGTGTAATGTCGTCGATGTTTGACGCTAGTAAGTCTGCTATTCGATCCAGCATCTACCTAACCCATGCCCTCTCCAGGGTGGCCGTGCGTGGGAGGCGGCAGGCCACGTAGAATGTTTGATCAGGTTGTTGGCAGGCGAGGCCAGGTTATTCACAATGATGAGTCCTGCTATATTAATGACGCCGCAACTGCTTCCAGAGATGCAAGATTCTAGCCATCAAACCCCTGATTAGGAGAAAAGTACCACCCTATGAGCCACAATACCTCCATTAACGCCGGTGACAGGCATGCCAGATCTCTCCTGGGTGGAGGGATGATGCTGGTGATGTTGTCGGCGGTATCGTTCGGGATGATGCCTATCTTCACCAAGCTGGCTTACGCGGGCATGGACTTTCCCCAGGACCACCGGGTGAAGACGGTGCTGGCGATACGGTTTGTGCTGGCGGCGGCCTGCATGTGGGCGATCTGGCTCTTTGAGCACTGGCGGTCAGATACGCCGGCTAGGAGCGCCGGACCTCTGCGCATGTCTAACGTGCTACTACTGGTGGGGATGGGCGCGATTGGCTACGTTGGGCAGTCCTTTTCTTATTTCACGGCGCTCGGCAGCATATCCGCCTCGGCCACAGGCTTGTTGCTGTACACTTACCCGATCCTGGTGACCCTCCTGGCATGGTTGATACTGCGAGAGCGGATGGAGAGCCGTAAGTTGCTGGCCCTGGGTGTGGCGACGGTGGGGGCGCTGATGGTGCTGGGCATCTTCACCTCGTTACTGGGGGGCACGGGGCTGGGCGTGCTCAACCCGGCGGGCGTGGCGTGGGGCCTGTCGGCGGCGGGCATCTACTCGCTCTATATCATCGCGGGCGCGCGGATCACACGTGGGATCTCGCCGATCTTCGCCAGCGCGGTGATCATCACCTCGGCGGCGTGCGTGTATGCGGTGTGGGGCCTCGTAGCCGGGGAGCTTCACCTGGACCTCCGATGGGAAGCATGGGTGTGGACGATCTGCATCGCGCTCATTTGCACCGTGCTCGCCATAGTGACCTTCTTCGCGGGGCTGGCGAAGGTGGGGCCTTCGCGCGCGGTCATAGTGAGCACTATGGAGCCGGCAGTGACGGTGGCGCTGGCGGCCCCAGTCTTGCAAGAGAGTGTGACGCCGGAGCAGCTGGCCGGGGGCGCGCTAATCCTGGCGGCGGTGGTCTTGCTCCAAACACGCCGAGACAAACTATGAGAATTGTATGAACAAAGTATTGACAAAGCTTGTGCGATGTGCTATAGTGTTCCCACGGAGATCGAGGTCGTGATGCTAGCCCTCCACCAAATCGCGATCTCGATTTGTCCGTTAGTACGGACGAAGGACGAAAGACGGGTTGAACCACAGAGGCACGAAGGCACAGAGGTTTTTATTGAGATGCGAGGGGTGTAGGATTCTAATCGGGGACAGGTGGATAACGCGGGGATTGGCTGGGTTTACGTTTCACGTTTCACGTTTTGAATGACATAGGACGGAGGGACCGATGGCTACCATCACTAGCGACAACTACACAAGCCATGCTCAGGCTCCTGCGGCCTCGCGGGGGAGCGTGGTGATCGCGGGGGCCGGGCTAGCGGGGCTGTCGGCGGCCAAGTACCTGGCCGATGAGGGTTATCGCGTGACGCTGCTTGAGAAGCGGGAGATGGCGGGTGGTAAGGTGTCGTCGTGGCAGGACGCGGATGGGGATTGGCTTGAAAGTGGGCTGCACGTATTCTTTGGCGCATACCGGAATTTGCTCACCTTCCTGCGCGAAACTGGCCTTGAGGACAACCTGGCGTGGATGCCGCATGCGCTCACCTTTTCGGCTGAGGGCGGCAGCCTCTCGCCGCTCGAGTTCCCTCGGATCCTGCCCGCGCCCTGGCATGGGCTGGTCGCCATCGCTCGCAGCCGGGGTGTGCTTACCAACTTCGACAAGGTGCGCACGGGCGTCGGCCTACTGTGGCCCATCCTGGGGAGCCAGGACTACATCGATAAACAAGATGCCGTTTCGTGGGGCGAGTGGCACCGTCGTCACGGCCTCAGCAGGCGCTCGCAGGGCGATTTCTTCGACACTATGGCGCTCGCGCTCAACTTCACACCCAGCAGCGAGGTGTCGGCCAAGCTCCTCCTGACCGTGCTGAGCCACTTCGGCAAGGAGACGGACGCTTCGCGCGTGGCCTTCCTCAAAGGCTCGCCGGAGCTGCGCCTTTTTCGACCGCTCCTACAGCAGTTGCGGGCGCGTGGCGTGGATGTGCGCTTCAACTCCAAAGTGCGCTCGGTCCGGTACGACGCGGGGGACAACTCCGTGTCGGGGTTCGAGATGGAGGATGGGTCCATGCTCGAGGGAGACGTATATGTGTCGGCGATGCCGGCGCATAATTTGTGGAAGGTGCTGCCGGTGGGCATGCGCGAGGTTGCGCCGTTCTCCGGCCTGCGCCATTTGCATGGCGTGCCGGTGATGACCGTCCAGCTATACTTCGACCGCCCGGTGACCGGGGTGGACAACCTGATCTTTTCGAGCCGGTCGCATATGTCGGTATACGCGGAGCTTGGCACTATCTGCCCCGATTTCAGGGAAGGCCTGGGTGGGCGCTCGATGGTCGAGCTTGTGATCGCGCCTGCCGCCGAGTGGTTCAAGCTGGATGACGCCGCGCTCACTGCCCGCGTCATGTCCGAGTTCACAGCCCGTCACCCGCAAGCTCGCCGGGCCAGGCTGCTCAAGAGCACCGTGGTACGCATTCCGCAATCGGTGTACAGGGCGCGGCCCGGCATGGACCGCTACCGCCCCGACCAGGCTACCAGCGTGCCCAACTTCTACCTAGCGGGAGACTACACCCGCCAGGAATATCTAGCCAGCATGGAGGGTGCGGTCCTCAGCGGCAAGCGCGCCGCCGCTCAGATTGCTCGACGGGTGGGGATTAAGGGATTAGGGGTTTGAGTTCAAGGTTCAAAATTCAAACTTCCAAGCAGACTCAATTCGCAATCTAAAATTCGCAATCGGATGGGGGTTCAAATTGGAACAGCAGAGCGTCTACAGGTTCACAACCACGGGTAGCAGGGGTGCTATATATGGGTGGCCGCGCGTGGCAGCCGTCAATCCGCCCTCCAGCCGTGGGGTGTTGCAGCGTTTGCATGACTACCTGACTCCACCCATCACTTCCTCGATCTCTCGCCGCCGGCGGACCAGGCATGCCGCTTATGACTGTATGTCGGCTCGCTGCCTCGCCGAGGCGCAGCGACCCAGCCAGGAGATCGCGTGGGCTTATCACGCTTGCGCCGAAGTGATCCGAGAGCACTCCAGGAGTTTCTATTTCAGCGCTCGCCTCCTGCCTGATGGTAAGCGGCAAGGGATCATGGCGCTATATGCCTTCTGTCGCCTCAGCGACGATATGGTGGACCGGGTCGATAGTGAAGCCGGGCGAGACACAACGCAGGCACGCATCGAGGCAGCCCACGCGCTCGACAGGTGGGCGGAAGCCAACCGGCTGTTGACCGTGGCACATGACGACGCTGTAGTAGCAGCCTGGGCCGACACTCGCCTGCGTTGCTCCATCCCCGGTGAGCTGGCCGACGACCTGATCGAGGGCGTGCGCATGGACCTCACCGTTGGCCGCTACGAGACGTGGGACGACTTGTGGCTCTACTCCTACCGGGTCGCCAGCACGGTGGGGCTGATGAGCATGTACGTTACAGGGGCCGACACCTTACACGCCGTGCCCTATGCCGTTCAACTGGGGGTGGCCCTCCAGCTAACCAACATCCTGCGAGACGTGGGGGAGGATGCCCGCGCCGGGCGGATCTACCTGCCGCAGGAGGACCTGGCCCGCTTTGGATATACGGGAGAGATGCTCTACGCAGGCGTGGTGAACAAGCAGTTCATAGAGCTTATGCGCTTCCAGGTCGCCCGCGCTAACGCCCTGTATGACGCGGCCATGCCCGGCATCGCTATGCTGCCGCGCGACAGCAGGGTGGCGGTGACCGCCGCCGCAACCGTCTACCGGGGCATCCTCGACAAGATCGCCGAGGCGAGCTACGACGTATTCAACCGCCGCGCCCACTTATCTATGGGGGAGAAACTAAAGGCGCTGCCTGGGATCTGGTGGAGAAGTAGGCGTGGTGTGAAACGTAAAACGTGAAACGCGAAACGCGAAACGCGAGAGGCGCAACTTACTTATCACTTATACATATAGATTGGAGATATGAGAGATGGTAGTGGCAATACAGCAGACGCCCTGGAATATGGTGGGTGTGGAAAGCATAAAGGCGCCGGGTGAAAAGCCCACTATGAGTGTGGCCACGGCCACACTCGAATTCACGGTGGTGGCAGATAGTAGGCTGGAACATAAGATGGACGAAGAACTGATGGTATTAATATCGCTGGGCAGGGCCGATGCGTTGGAAGCGTTATATGATAGGCACGTGCGCGGCTGCTTCGGGCTTGCGATGAAGATCGTGCGCGATCCGTACGTGGCGGAAGAGGTCGTGCAGGACGTGTTCGTCAAGCTGTGGAGGATGCCGGCCAGCTTCGTGCCTGAGCGGGGCAAGTTCTCCGGGTGGCTGCTGACGCTGGTGCATAACAGGTCGGTGGACAAACTGCGCCGGGCCAGCGCCGGGCTGGCCGGGGTGACCACTACGCTCGATGCCGAGAACGCGAGCGGTGTGACCCTCGCCGACGTGCTGCCAGATGCGTCGCCCCCGCTGGACGAAGTAGCCTGGACGCGGGAGCGCGGCGAGGTCGTGAGGCAGGCCATGCATAGCCTGCCTGAGCCTCAGCGCCTCGCCATATCTATGGCCTATTTCGGCGGCCTCACCCAGAAGGAGATAGCCGAGCGCCTGCAAGAACCGCTCGGCACGATCAAGACCCGCACCCGCGCCGGGTTGCAGAACTTGCGGCGGTTGCTGGTGGGGGTGGAGTAGGTTCCTGGTTCCTGTCATCCTATCGTCCATCGTCTATCGTCTATCGTCCGTAACCAGGAACCAGGAACCAGGAACCGGCGCTATCCAGTTAGGAGATTGTTGTTGGCTAACAAGGTTGTCGTGATAGGTGGAGGGTTGGCGGGGCTGACGGCTGCGGCGGACCTGGCCGATGCCGGGGTGCGGGTGACGCTGCTTGAGAAGCGGGCTGTGCTGGGCGGCAAGGTGTCGTCGTGGGATGTCGAGGGTTGGCCCATCGAGTCGGGGCTGCATATCTTCTTTGGGTGTTATACCGCGTTGCTGGCGATGATGCGGCGGGTGGGCGCTTACAATAACGTCCTGTGGAAAGAGCACACTATACACGTGGCCCGGCCCGGCGGGAAGGTGTCGCGCTTCCGCTTCCCTAACGTGCCCGCTCCTTTCAACGGTATGTGGGCTTTCACGACCAACGACCTGCTCACCTGGCGCGAGAAGCTGACCAACATGCGTGCCCTGATACGCCCCTGGTTGCGCTCACTGCACAAGGTAGGCGAGTGGGACGACCGTACATACGCCCAGTGGCATCGTGGTTACGGCATCGCCGAGGGGGTGCTGACCAAGTGGTGGAACCCCATCGCCCTGTCCATGGGGTTCCTGCATGCTGAAGAGATGTCGGCCCGGCCCATGACGACCGTCTTCCACCACTTCTCGCGCAAGGCATGGGCCTCGCGGGTCGGCTTCCTGGATGGGCCACCGGGTGAGCGCATGCACCGCTACTTCGCCCATTACATAGAGGCGCGGGGCGGCGAAGTGCGCACGGACAGCCGGGTGGCCGAGCTGCTTTTGGACTGGCCTGAGGGCAGGCCGTCGATCACCGGGGTGCGGCTCGAATCGGGAGAGGTAGTGGAGGCGGACGGCTGCGTGTTGGCCGTGCCCCTGCATAGCGCGCGGCAGGTTCTGCCGAAGGTGCTCAGGCGCATACCATACTTCGACAGGTTGTGGCAGTTGAAGTCGGTGCCCGTGATGAACGTGCAAGTATGGTTCGACCGCTACGTGTCGAGCACCAACAATCTGCATTTCACAGCGGATGCGCCCTTCTCGGTCTTCGCCGACCTCGCGGTTACAAGCCCCATGTACGACCGTACCGGCGGCTCGCTCGTGTCTATGGCGGTTGCGCTCGCGCAACCGCTCTGGCATAAGTCCGACGCGGAGATCGTGCAGGCGTGCGTGGACGCCCTCCACAACTTGTGGCCGCGCACGCGCCAGGCACAGATTCTGCACACGACGGTGGTGAAGATACCTAATTCCATATATCGAGAAGTGCCGGGGAGCGATGCACTGCGCCCTACTCAGCGCACCCCTATCCGCAACCTCGTGCTGGCAGGCGACTATACCCGCCAGGACTACATGGCCTCGATGGAAGGCGCGGTCAGGAGTGGGCATAGGGCGAGCATGGCCTTGCTTGAGGGCCTCGGCAGTCCCGCAGGGAAGGAACGTGGTAGAATGGACGGTGGACGAAGGGCGAAGCACGAAAGCATAATTGTGTAGGTTCTATTTGATAGGGAGACAGGCCGGTAATTGATGCAGACAGCAGCCACATTAGCCAACAGAAGCACACCGTCTCGCGCCGGGATCGCTTTGATGCGGGGCACGCCTGAGCGCCCGTGGTTGCAGGATCTATGGCTGTGGGTACTGCTGGTAGGGCCTTTGACCGCGCCCCTTTTTGCGTGGACGGGCTGGCCCATCCTGAGGCCGTTCGCGGACGGCATATACTTGCTGGGCGCGATAGTGTGCCCCAAGCTGAGCGAGCATTTTGTCGTGTTGGGCTACCCGATGTCGGTGTGCGCTTCGTGCTGGGCGGCGGTGTTCGGGCTGTGGACGGTGCGGCTACTTTACGGGCGGGCAGGCGAAGGGATGGGCATCTTCTCACGTCTCGGTTTCGCTCCGTGGTGGGAGCGGTGGTCGCGCGCTCCCTTGAGCAGTCGGTTGGCGGTGCTTGCCGCCGGGTTCCTGCCGTGGGCGCTTGACGTTATGACGTGGGACCTGGGCCTGTGGTCCAGCCCACGCGCCTTTATGATGCTGGTGGGTTACGCGGGTGGACTGGCTGCGGGCATGCTGCTCCTGCCCGCGTCGTCGGCTATGCGTGTAACCTTGGCCGCCAGGTGCAAGCCCAGGTATTCGATCTAGTCGATGTCCGTCAGTGTGGGCGCTCACCCTGCATCGCTCGTTTCCCTCCACGAGCGGTATCCCCGGACCGTCGAGGCGTTCTTACAGATGCCCGACAGCGAGCGCGCGCTAGAGGCGGTGCTTGATCTGGAGAGGAAGTGGATCGCCCTCAACAGCGGTGAGGAGAGGCCGGAGCCGTTCGCTTACATGGCTTCGGCGGATGATCTGCCTCATTGTCCTCCTGAGAACTGCTACGATGTGGTGATAGCCGGTGGCGGATTGGGTTTGGTGGCGGGCGTGGCGCTGGCGCGCCGAGGGCTGCGCGTGCTCGTCTTTGACCGCGAGCGGGTAGGCGCGGCGCACCGCGAGTGGAACATCTCGGAGCGCGAATTGGCGTCCCTCTCTAGGTGGGGCATCTTTAACCAGGACGAGCTTGAAGCGATAGTAGCCGCCCGCTACGAACGGGGACTGATCGCCTTCCATTCGGCGGGTACGGGCGTGCCCTCCTGCCCGCTAACCACTCATGGGGTATTGGATGCCGCGCTGGACGCCCAGTCGGTGCTCGACCTGGCGCGCAGGCGCTTCCTGGAGGCCGGGGGTAGAGTGCTTGAAGGGAGGGCCTTCCGTAAGCTACATACATCTCGCAGGGGCCGCGTCGAGTCCGCCTTCGAGGTGGAAGGCCCGGAAGGCCGCGAATTCTACCGGGCGCGGCTGGCGATTGACACCATGGGTTCGGTGTCGCCTATCGCCATGGGTCTCAACGGCGGACTGCCTTTCGACGGCGTGTGCCCGACGGCAGGCACGGTGATGCAGGGGTTAGAGGGCGATAGCGGCGTGGGCGACGTGCTGGTGAGCGTGGCGCACGCGGAGGGCGGCAGGCAGATGATCTGGGAGGGGTTCCCAGGCAAGCCCGGCGAAACTACCGTCTATCTATTCTATTATGACCAAACGGGGCGGGAGCAAGCGCACCGGCAAAGCCTGCTGGACCTGTTCGAGCAATATTTCAGGCTGCTGCCAACGTACCGGCGGCTGGGTGCCGGCGCTCGCCACCTCAAGCCGGTGTTCGGTTATATCCCGGCCAGGCATGGGCGGGCCGGGCGCACAGCCGCCAGGGGCCTTCTCTGCCTGGGCGACTCGGCGGCTGGGCAATCGCCGCTCACTTTCTGCGGGTTCGGCTCGTTCGTGAGGCACGTCGGGCGGGTGGCGCACCTGGTAGAGTACGCGCTCGGCAACGATCTGTTGGAGGAAGAGCACCTGCGTTGGATTAGCCCGCACCAGGCCAATCTGCGGGTGGCGTGGGTCTTCAGCAGATTCATGCAGCCCCACCGGGGTGGCGATCCCGCCTCGGTGAACCGTCTAATGAATTTATTTTGTGACGCTCTCAAGGAGGTGGGGGCAGAGACCACCGTGCGCTTCCTGCAAGACCGCTATACGTTCTCCGAATATCTACGCATCATGCTCGCTACCGCGCGACGCTACCCCGGCGTGTTCGCGCTGACGGCTCGCGTGCTCGGACCGGCAGGACTCATTTCTTGGGCAGGGGATATAGCTTACTTCGCGGCCAACGAGGGTGCGCGCTCGCTCTTCCGGTTGACAGGGAGGGCGCGCTGGCGGCGGATTGAGCGGATTGCCGGACGGATTGCTCCCCCGGCTGCTCTGCGGCTGCGCGCGTTGCGCACTACCTGGGATGCGGTGCTCTAGGGAACGGCCCCGGCCACATAACAGTCCAGACCTAATGTGAGAAGCCGTAGGGGCACCCCTTGTGGGTGCCCTATTGAGGTAAGAGCACGGTATGGGAACAGGGCACCCACAAGGGGTGCCCCTACGGATGAGCCTCTGTATCTTGACTCTGAACTCTGCCCCGACCACGTCTATTCCGCGCCTATGAACTTTCTGCTATAATACGCACGCATCCCGATGCGCATGGAGGAACGCTATGAGTTCCAGGATTCTTTTCGGCAGCCTGCTATTACTGGTGGGCACCCTCTATTTCTGGTTAGCCTACATGAGCATCTGGCCGTCCTTACAGAGTGGCGACGTCGCTAGCTGGATTGGCGCGGTCCTCTTCCTAGCTGCCGGTATCGGCGCGGCGTTCGCGGGCATCAATTTGGTGCGAGCGAAGAGGGGATAACGGACGGTAGACGGTTGTCAGTTGCCAGTTGTCAGTTGTCAGTTGTCGGTGTACAAATGATGAGTTGACGCTTCGGGTGGTAAACGCAAATATCTAATCCCTAACCCCTAATCCCTAATCCCCAATCCCCAATCCCTGATCCCATGCAATACAAAGACGCCTTCAACTACATCAATAGTTTCACTAATTACGAGCAGACGCCCGGACTGAGCAGCGACCTCAACGAGGATGGGTTGGAGCGGGTGCGGCTACTTTTGCGCTTGCTTGGGCGGCCCCAGCACTGCTTCAAGAGCATAGTGGTGGCCGGCACCAAGGGCAAGGGGTCGGTGGCTGCCATGCTTGATTCCGTGCTACGAGAGGAGGGCTACCGCACGGGCTTGTATACCTCACCCCACCTGCACACCTTCCGCGAGCGCATCCGCGTCGGGGGCGATATGATCTCGCCTGGCGATGTAGCGCGCATCACCGAAAAGCTGGTGCCGGTGGTCGAGCGTATCAGGGCGCTGGGCGATCCGAACCTCCTTCCAACCACCTACGAGCTTGCGACGGCTATCGCTTTCCTCTATTTCCAGGAGAGGGATGTGCAGTACGCTGTGCTTGAAGTGGGCCTGGGTGGGAGGCTTGACGCGGTGAACGTGGTCACGCCCGTGGTATCGGCGATCACCTCGATCAGCATGGACCACATGGAAGTGCTGGGCGATACGCTGCCGAAGATCGCCGCCGAGAAGGCGGGCATCATCAAACCCAACGGCAGGGTGGTAAGCGCCCCCCAGCAGGAAGAGGCTATGGAGGTGCTCGTCCAGGTGGCCGGGAGACACCGGGCGGACATGATCGTGATAGGCAGGGAGGTATACATCGGCACGGGGCACCTGCCCGAAGTAGTATCAGACGATATGGGAGTGCCGATCTACCAGAGCTTCACCTTGAGCTTTGAGGAAGCGTGGGGTACATCCGCTGGTAGATTGCGGGTGAGGCTGCCACTGCTGGGGAATCACCAGCAGGTGAACGCGGCGGTAGCGCTGGCCGTCCTCTTGGTACTGAAGGAAGACGGCGCGGACCTGGGCAGAGACGCTATCTTGAACGGGCTGGCCGGGGTGTCATGGCCCGGCAGGCTGGAAGTGGTGAAGCGCGAGCCTACAGTGGTGGTCGATGGCGCTCACAACGTCGAGTCGATTGCCAAGCTGGGCCAGGCGATAGCCGACCTGTTCCCCAAGCAGCAGGCGGTGGTGGTGTTCGGCACCTCGCGGGAGAAAGATCTCCCCGGCATCCTTGATGAGCTACGCACCTGGACCGACGGTATCTCCGGCCCCACGGTCGAGCGGCTTATCGTCACGCGGTCCAGGCACCCTCGTGCCGCCGACCCACGCGAGGTGGCAAACGCAGCCTCCGCGCTCGGCTTGCAGGCCGAGTTTCGGGAAGATGTGTCTTCAGCCCTCGGACAGGCGGAGGCATACGTGGCCCAGCTTGCCCGCGCCGACCGCCTCGACCCGGTGGTGCTGGTGACAGGGTCGCTCTTCGTGGTGGCGGAAGCGCGGGAGATATACGGCCTTGCGCCTGATTTGTCTGAAGAGGCGTAGGTCTAAAACGTAAAACGTAAGGGGTAGGCTAACAGTGGTTGCCTACCCCTTACGTTTTGCGTTCAGTCCAACCTGCCCGACCTTACCTTCTCTCCTGTAGCGCCATTCAATTCGGAGGCGACCTGCTCGGTGTCGAGATAGTAGGTCATGCTCTGGAGGGCTACTATGGGGTCGATATGCCTGATCCTGACGTGCGCGGGGACCTGTATGGTGATCGGGGCGTAGTTGAGGATAGCGCCTATGCCGGCGGCTACCAGGGCGTCGGCGGCCTCTTGCGCCCCCCTGGCGGGCACGGCCATGATCGCCATTTTGATGCCCGCCCTCGCGATGATCTCCGGCAGGGCGTCCATGTCGTGTATCTCCATGTCGCCAACGCGCTGGTGGACCTTGTCCGGGTTGTGGTCGAACAGAGCCTCGATGTGGAAGCCCTGCTCGGCAAGCCCCTCATAATGAAGGAGGGCGCGCCCCAAATGTCCCAGGCCTACGAGGGCCACCGGCCAGTCCTGGTCTAGCTTCAGGATGCCTTTCACCTGGGCCAGCAGGTAGGCCACGTTGTAGCCCTTGCCTTGCTTCCCGAACTCGCCGAAGTACGACAGGTCGCGCCGTATTTGCGCCGCGCTCACGCCCAGCCTGTGGCCCAACTCGCCCGATGAAACGGTCTCCACGCCCTCGTTGTACAGGTAAGTGAGGCTGCGAGCGTAGATCGGCAAGCGCCTGATAACGATATCGGGTATGCCGTTCTGTTCAGCGCCGGACCGCCTCCCCGCGGGCCCACTCGCCCCAGACTCGCTCGTATCGAATTGGTCTATAAAGCTGTCGTCTATGCGTCCTTGCATGGTGTTACCCTGTTGGGGTTGCCGGTTGTCGGTTGTCGGTAGTTCAAAGCTACTGACAACTGACAACCGACAACTGACAACTCCCTACTTCCTCCCCCAGTGCACGGCCACCGCGCCGAAGGTTAGCTGCTTCCAATGGACTTTCTTTATGCCTGCCGTTTCCATTATGCGCGCAAGCTCTTCGGGCGGGGGGAATTTCCCCATAGAGCTTGGCAGGTAGGTGTAGGCATCGCTGTCGCCCGCGATGAGCTTGCCCATGGCCGGGACGATGCGGCGGGTGTACAGCCCGTGGAACAGCCTGGCTAGCGCGAAGCGGGGCCTGCCCACCTCCAGGCATACTATCCTGCTGCCCGGCTTGACCACGCGGCGCATCTCGCGGAAGGCGCTCTCTATGTTGGTGACGTTGCGCATCGCAAAGCCGCTGGTGGCGCAGTCGAACGTGTTGTCGTCGAAAGGGAGACGGAGGGCATCGGCCCCGGCGAAGTAGACCGGTTCGTCATGGCCCACGCCTTCGCTGCGACCCTGCACCATCATCGGCGCGGAGAAGTCGATGCCGACCGCTCGCGTCCCACGCCGGGCGATCTCCTGGGCGATGCGGCCCGTGCCTGTGGCAACGTCGAGGGCCAATCCGCCCTGCCTGGGGCGCGCCTTATTGACGGTGAATCGCCGCCAAGCGCCGTCGCGCCCGAAGCTCATCAACGCGTTCATCAGGTCGTAACGCCCGGCGATACGCCCGAACATCCCGCTGACATAGCGGGCCTTTTGCTCGCCCTGGAGGGTGGCATCGGGGTTCGTTTCCGGCTGGGTCGGTGTGTTCAACCTATTTTGGGTATGGGTGTGCGACAAATCTGTGGCGCTCATGTCGGTCATAAATGCAAGGGAAGGAGATAGGAAAAAGGGTGCGAACCGCGAAAAGTCGTCCAGTGTACATTGTAGCAATATTCACAGACTCGGTCAAGGCACGTTTTCCCCAGCACGATGTGGTATGCTATCATTTAGACCCTATGCGCGTATCTCTTCCGTATGACAAACCGATAGTAGCGAGCGTGAAGGTGCGCAACGGCAGCCTGGGAGCAGGGGTGCTGAACCTGGCGCTGGGCGCGTACCCGTTGGTGCTGGCTCTACTGACGGTGGCCTCCATCATGTCTCCTGCGCGCACGGGGTTGCGGGCGGTGGCGCAGATATTTGCACCCCACCTGTTCCTGTTGCTCCTGTTGATCGTGCCGTTCGCTTTCAGGCGCGGTGGGTTTGGAGTCGGCCTGCTACGGGGGCTGCTGCTCGTGTGCGTGGCTCTCTTTTGCGCCCGCTATTTGCCGGCGTTGGCGGCCTCCCAGCCGCCGTCCGATCCGTCGGCACCGCAGTTGAGTGTGATGACCTGGAACGTCTTCGCGGGCAACAGGCGCGAGGAGAATATACGAGACTTCCTGCTTGAGAAGCCGGCCGACGTGGTGGCGCTCCAGGAAGTATCGTGGTCGTGGCTGGATAACGACGAGCTTGCGGCGGCCTATCCCTACAGGCTGGTGCGTTCCAACGAAACCGCTCCAGGCATGGCGATCCTGAGCACGCATCCTATCGTGGATAGCGGCGTGCTGGACGGCGACCGCCACCTATGGGACATTCCCCGGCTGATGTGGGCGCGGCTCGACGTAGGGGGTAAACAGGTGACGGTGGTGAGCGCGCACCCCATCTCTACCTACTATTCAGGCGGGAACTGCCGCCTCCCTATCTGCTTCGACCCCACGCACCGCGACAGGCAGATCGCCGCCATGCATACGGAGGCGATCCAGCCTCTCATTGCGCATGCCGAGCCTTTCGTGCTCGCGGGCGACTTCAACGTAACCGAGCGCGAGCCTGGTTATGGGGACCTGTCGGCTGGGCTGACCGATACGTTCAAGGCGGTTGGCGCGGGCTTCGGCACCACCTGGCGGCCCCCATTCGCCATGAGCCAGCCCCTCGGCCTCCTCCGCATAGACTACCTCTTCGCTGGCCCACACGTCACACCTCTTAGCGTGAATACCGACTGCACGCCGCGCAACAGCGACCATTGCGTTGTGATTGGGCAGTTCGAGGTCAGGTAATCGTTCGTGCGTCACACCTCATACGTCATGCGTCATAGGTGTACACGATGGGTGCGATGCAGGCCCCACGAAAATTGCTTTAAAAGACTACCCAAAAGGTATACGAAAAAGAGTCCAGTTTTGGACCACTAATGCCATATAGCATATAGAGGGGATGAATCATCCAGCCAAGGACAAAAAACGAAAGAGGCTCACAGCGTTGAAGCCACAGTCTAACGCAAGCTAAAGCCCGACTCCACCGACAACCGACAACCAGAGGCATGACGTATGATGCATCGGTTTCCCCTCAACCAACGTTAATCAATACGTAACCTCTGTAATACCGCGATGCTTGCGGTCGTAATATGATTAGTGTACAATTCCTTCATATAAATGGCGCCCTACGCCGGGTCGTCTGCCTTGTGCGTGCCCGGCTCCTGTTCCCGTTCTACCAAGGAGTTTTATGAAGCCTCAAGGCCGTGGTGATAGCAGCGGACGTATCCCGCCCCCACACGACGATTATGACGACTACGATGACGTGGAATTCTCGGCTGAAGACGACCTGGAAGCCAGCGGCCTCGTAGACGACTACGAAGATGAGCCTATCGAAGCCCCCACCCCGGCGCGGCATGCGGGCGCTCGCCCAGGCTCGAACGGGAACAGACGAGCCGCGCCCGGCAATGGGCGTCCCTCGGCACCACAGGGCAGCCATGTCTCGCCAGTGCGTCCCCCGTCGGGCGTAGCCGGACCGCCGGCAGCAAACCTCCCAAAGCGCAGGCACCGCCCTGACGCTCCCCAGGCACAGGTTGAGGTGGAGGCCCCGCCTACAGTCGCGCCCGCTAGGCCCACCGGCAACGGCAAGCGCAAAGGTCCTAACGGCATAGCGGCCACCGCTACCGTCGCCACCCCAGCGGCAACGACCGCTCCCGCACCCAGGACTTCATTCCGCGTTCCCCAATCCGAAGCCGGCATAGAGGCCCCTCCCCAGCCTGAGAGCTTCGCCACCCGATTCTCCCGGTTCATCGTCAACTACGAGACCCTGATCTACATGGGCATCTTCCTGGTTGCCCTCATAACGCGCTTCTGGGACCTCGGCAACAGGGGGATACACCACGACGAAAGCCTCCACGCCGTCTTCTCGCGCAACCTCTACGTAGGCAGCGGCTACACGCACGACCCGATGATGCACGGCCCGATCCAGTTCAACCTGATCGCGGCCATGTACTGGCTCTT
>JBAURA010000142.1:0-25858 GCA_049580985.1 Chloroflexia bacterium | reverse complement strand
GCCTAGCAGTATACCCGATAGGGCTGCGCCTATGGGATTGAAGCCGAAGGCCAATAACCGGAACGAGCTGTTGACTCTCCCTTGCAGCTTGTCAGGTATCAGCGCGATGCGGTAACTGAACTGTACCACGTTATAGATCGGGCCGGTCATCCAGGAGAGGCCCATGATTATGCCGAGCACTATGAAGTTAGGGGCGGCGAGGAAGAGAAAGTATAGGACCGAGGTGATCCAGCCGATGGCAATGATCACCTGCCCGAAGGTGAAGCGCTTCTGTATCTGGCCGCCGAGCACGGCCCCCAACACGCCGCCGAGCGCCCCGAGGCTCACCAGGAAGCCTATCTCGGCATCGCTAGCACCCAACTCCTTCGCTCGCACTATCAAGATGAGAAAGGTAGCGGCATTGACGAAGTTGATGCCGCCGGTGAGGAAGGCCATGAACCGGATGAGCGGCTGGTTCCACAGCCAGGCCAACCCCTCCTTGATCTCTACCATGATATGCCGCTCTTCTTTGGGCCGCTCGCCCTGGAATGTCGTCTTGATGAACATGAGCGATATTGCGGACACAGTGTAAGAAATGGCGTCGAGGATAAAAGGGAAAGCCCTGCTTACGTTCTGGAATAGAAAGGTACCGATGGGCGGACCCGCGAGGTTGGCCCCGATGAACCCCGCTTCGTTCTGCGCGCTCGCCTGGGGCAGTTGTCTCTTATCCACTACGCGGGGCAGCGCGGCGACCTCGGCGAGGTTAAAGAAGACGAAGAACGTGCCTTCGATAAATGCATTTACCATCAACTGCCAGGGAGTAATCCACCCGAACGATATGGAGATAGGTATGGAGGCGATGTTGATGGCACGCAGGATATCGCAAATGATCATGACGCGCTTGCGATTCCACCTGTCTATAAGGGCACCCACGGGCAGGCTGATCAGCAGGTATGGCAGCGAGAAAAGGGCGTTGAGCAGGCCCGCCAGGGCCGTATCGCCTTCGGGGTTGGAGGCGGTAGCTGTTATCCCCAGGATCAAGAGGGTAAGTACGATGCCCGACATGCCACTGCCGACCGCCGACACGACCTGCCCAGACCAGAGGAGCATATAGTCGCGGTTGAAGATGAGCGGGCGCAATTTGGGCTGGTCGGCAGTGGCCTCCGAGGTGCCATCCGGGCTGGCTACGATAGCCAGTCCATCACCCGGCCCATGCGCCGAGTGCATCCCTACCTCTTCCTGCAACTCGTCCAGGGTGTCCTGCACTTTATCACTTGAATTCATACCTTGGTTCTCCTTCATGATAAGGGCAGACACGTGGGTCTGCCCCTACATCTATATGATAGCGCAACGGGCGGTTGCGCTCTGTGGCGAAGAAATCGGAAATTAGAAGTTAGAAATCAGATGTTAGATGTTACCTGACGGTTTCCTCGGCTAGGGTCTGGGGCTGCTGAGGCTCGGGGGTTAGTGAGGCGATAGGCTCGCCGCGCCGGATGGCTACTTCGTCAAGGTACTGCTTGTCCTCTACCCTCAGCAGGTAGGGATTGAAGAGCTGGGCGATACAGAACACTACCGTAAGCGCCCCCAATACCGCCAGGATCGCGCCGGGGTTGAATGTCGCGCTCGCCAGGCCCGCCAGCAGAGTGCTGACGGGTGCGGAGAACTGGGCGATGACGCGCCTCACAGCGAAGACCCGGCCCTGAAGCTCACGAGGCACCTGGGTCTGCCAGATCGTTTGTGAGTGCGAGTTCATGACAGGCACGAGCGATACGATCAGGAAGCTCAGCGCCGCCGATAGGATGATAGAGGGCGACAGACCGTACACGATCTGAACTATGCCTGCCAGCAGGATCGGAATCACTACCCCGTAGACGCGCTTGCGCTTCAGACCGCCCCACGTGCTCATGATCACCCCGCCGACCACGCCCCCTATGCTCCCAAGAGTGGTGATAAGCGCGAGGGCGGTCTCGAAAGTGAAGCCGAGCCTCTCCCAGTCGCCCGCCAGGTTGAACTTGAGGAGGAGGGGCACGAACAGCTCCACCGGAGAGCTTGCGAAGTTGATCACGGTGAAGGTCGCCAGCAGCCACAACAAGGGCGGCCGCCGCCTGATATAGAGGGCGCCTTCTTTGATGTCGGCCCACACGCTCTTCTTTATCTTCGTGCCGTCCTCGGCATGCAGGTCGGCCCGCTTCGGGGATGGTATATAGAGGAACAACAAAGTAGCTGCACCGATGAAGAAGGTTACAGCATCTACGCTAATAGCGAGCGCCGTGCCGTCCTTCAGGGGGGCCAGCCAATCGCCCAGGCTGCCCGGAACCAGCCCTTGTCGCGCCAGCGCAGGGAGAGCTATGATGCCAGCCGCCAGGGCAGGAGAGAGGATACCGGAGAGCGACCACATCGTCTGCATCATGCCGTTGGCACGCGGTAGCTGTTTCTCAGGCACTATCATGGCGTATGACGTATCGAACGCCGCGTGGTGGAAAGGACCGATCGCTGACAAGAAGGCCACCACAATTACCAGCATCCACACATCAAGCACGCCGGTTATGAGCAGAGTCATGAGCACCAGGCTCAGGATTCCATTCCCCAGGTCGGCCATGATCATGGTCAGCTTGCGGTCGTGTCTGTCTACCCATGCCCCCGCGAGGGGGGCCAGGGCGAGTGTGACGATGTAGGTCAGGCCGATGGCGGTGAGCGCGAACGCCAGCTCGGGCTTCTGCGACTCCAGGGGGAACCGAGTTTGAGTTAGCCAGATCGTTATCGCGAACCACGTCAGCGCGCTCCCGAATACGGAAAGGGACTGCGTGACCCATACGATTACAAATGTGCGGAAGCCATTCGCGGGGGGCTGATATTCGGTTTCATGAGCTGCGGACATGATGCTCCTGTGAGTTAGATAAGTGTCTCAATCGTACCAGTGTACCAAATTGGATCAGACCAGCCATCGGTCCGTAGCTGTATTTCTTGTGATAGGTGATACGGAGGACGGAGGACGGTGGACGGTGGACGGTGGACGGTAGACGGTGGGTAGGTGGTGGGAGGTCACGCATGACGCATTTACTACGCTGCTGCGGCTTCTTTTTCCTCGCGCATCTGGGCCAGGGGGACCTGGTTGGGGTCGCGCAGGAGGCGGAAGGCGAGGACGCCGGAGAGGACGACCAGCAGGCTCATGGAGACGAGGAGGAGCACTACGGGGACCTGCCCGCCGAGCACCGTCGCCAGGGCGCGCCCTACCAGGAGGAGCACAGCCGAAGAGGTGCCTACGGTGCCGAAGACTCGTCCCCGGTAGCGGTCGGGGGTTAGCGTTTGGAGGAGCGTGTTCACCCCCACGTCCAGCCCTACGAGCGGCACACCGATTATCACGAGCAGCACGAGGTTGAGGGGCAAGATCGGGATGGCGAAGATGAGAAGGTCGATCAAGCCGAACAACAGGAGGCCGTAGGCGATCAATTGCCACGCCTGCGCCTTTTTGGATACCCTGCCTATCAGCAGGCCACCCAGCAGGCCGCCTATGGCCTGGGCGGTCATGAGCCAGCCAAGCTCCATCGAGCCCGCGTGTAACGCCTCGGTTACGTAGACCACGAACAACACCGTGATTGCGCCATCGGCCAGCCATACCATCGTCGCCAGGCCTAGTATCGTGGATAGCGTGCGGTTGTTGCGTATCACCTGGAGACCTGCTATCCACTCGCGGAAGACGTTCCTCTGCTGCAAGCCCGCCGGGTCCTCGCCATCGTGGTGGGTGGCCCGCGTGATGCTGCGGGGGGCCGCGATCAAGGCTATCAGGGCGGCGGCTACAGCGAAGCTGACCACGTCGAGCAGTACAGAAGCCTGGAAGCCGAAGAAGGCGAAGACGACGCCCCCTATGGCGGGACCGACCAACCGCGCCAGGTTGTTGTTGAGGGAGTTGAGGGAGTTGGCGGTTACCAGGTCAGATTCGCCCACCAGCTTCGGGAGGAGGGCGTTTTCGGCGGGGTTTAGCAACTGCCGTACCACGTTGCCCAGGAGGGCCACGACGTAGGTTATCCACACTTTGTCGGGGGCATCGACCAGCAACAGCAAGCAGTAGATCGGGACGAGCAGCAGGTTGGTCGCTACCAGCACCCACTTACGGTCCCACCTGTCTACGAAGACCCCGGCGACCGAGCCTAGCACTATGCCGGGCACCGCCGCGAGCACGAAGTAGAGGCCCATGGCGGCTACCGAGCCGGTGAGGAAGAGCACGTAGAGGGGGAGAGCGGTGAACATCACCCAGTCGCCCATGAAAGAGATCAGCCCGCCCCACCAGAGCAGGGCAAAGTTTCGTTGTCTTAATACCGCAATCATCTTGGTTCTCCGGGAATCTACGCAAGACCGCGCTGGCGTTTCTAATGACGTCCTCGTTGTATGGTATGGATCTCAAACCCCTCCTATACAAACGGAGCTAATTAGCGAGAAAGGTGAGACCTTTCTACATAAGCGTGGGTGCCGATGATTACAAGCCCCTTTGAGCTAGCCATTCTGAGTACTTCGCTAACAAAAATTTGGCAAGGAAGCCGACCCATTATCCTTTGTCATTCTGAGCTTGCGAAGAATCCGGTGGGCAGAGATTCTATACATTGCCCAAGATAAGGCTTACTTGAGACAAGATCCCTACCCACCGGATTCTTCGCAAGCTCAGAATGACAAAAGCAAGTTGGTGCTCCATTCGGACACATTTTCGTTAGCAAAGTACGCACAGTAACAAAGGGTTCTGACACGCAGGGGAGAGGTTTCGAGCCTGTCCGCTGCAATATTCCCAAGGGCCTACCTGCCGAGGTTGGTGATGGCGTCGAGGGCTTCCTGGGCGGACATTTCGCCGCGCTCGACCTTCTGGAAGATCTCCAATTCGGCCTGCTTGCGGGCTGCATAGCCTTCCGGCTCCGTGCGGTCGCCGTGGCTGTCGCCTGACCTGCCCAGGTCGGTGGTGAGCGCGCCTTCTCCATGCGACTCGGACCTGGCCGACTGCTTGCGCCGGTTGATGTTGATGTCGCCGCTGACGGTAGCCACCTGGATGGTAAGGCTCCCGCCGCCGTTCACCTCAAGGGAGGTTTCGCGCCTGCCGGTGGCCTGGTATTTGACGGCATCGCGTGGGAAGCCGCAGGTAACCGAGCCGCTGACGGTGCGCGTCTCCAGCTTGAAGGCCGCGTCGTGTGGAGCATAGATGTTCAGGTCGCCACTCACGGTGCGCACCTCGAAGTCATTCTCAGGGAGCTTCAGGAGGTCGAGCTGTACATCGCCGCTGGCCGTGTGCATGCTCAGCTCGTCGAGCGAGAGGCTTTGCGTCCTGATGTCGCCGGAGGCGGTGCGCAGGCCGAGCTTACCCTCAAGGCCGTTGATGGTGACGTCGCCGCTGGCGCTGCTGACGAGCAGGTTGCCGCCAACCTCGTTCAGGCGCAGGTCGCCTGAGCTTGTCTGGCACAGGATCGTGCCCGTGATGCCCGCGATCCTTATGTCGCCGCTACTGGTGCGCAGGTTGAGGTGGCAGTTGTGCGGGGCTTTGATGTAGTAGTCGCGGCCACCCTTCCAGTTGCCGAGGTTGATGTCAACGTGCAGGCCGAACCTGCTCATCTTGCGCATAGTGCGCTCGACGGCGCGCTCTATGCTCTTGCGCTCCAGGCTGGTGGCCGCCTTCGCCAGCTCAGCGCCCAGGTCGCGAAGCTCCACGTCCTCCGGGTCGCGGAAGTTGACCACTTTATGGCGGTTGGGGTTGTTCTTGATCGTGATGTTGGGGCCATCCTGCGATACCTCGAAATAGCCATCCGAGTCGCTGATGGAGACTTCGATCTCCTGCCTATCCCAAGCCTCGACGTGCACGTCGCCGGTGGGCTGTTCGAGGTTGATGCGTGGGATCTCGTCTAGCTCGGCGGTTGAAATCGTCTGGGTGTATCCTTTGTTCTCTGCCATTGAATTTGCCTCCTAAAGTGGGTTGTCTTGATATTGGGTGTCTTGATGTTAGTCCGTGGTGGACGCCTCTGCGGCGACCCTGTATGGCGAGGAAGAGATAGCGCCAACAGGCGGCGCTGCGAACCTCTCGCTCAGCCAGTCCTGCATGAGTGCGAAGTAGCCGGGAGCGAAGTGGCGCTCGCCCCTCTGGCGGCGCGCGTCCGCTTCCTTCCTGCTCCCTGTCTCCGATGTGTAGATGCCGTGGTCCGCTTCCGCGAATACTTTGAGGGTGATGTCCTGGTTGCCGGCCGACGTAAGCTCCTGCCTGAACGCCTCTACGCTGAGGAGCGCGGAGAGCAAGCGGTTGGTCTCGCCCCAGATGCCCAGGAAGGGACAAGTGACCTGTCGCAACACCGGTCTCGGATCGTAGTCCATGATCCGCCGCATGAACTCGACCTGGTGCGGTTCCAGGTCCCCTATATATTGCAGGCTCGTCTCGTCCTGCACGCCTTCGGCTCCGAGGGCTTGCATGATAGCGTCGAAGGTGAAGCCCTCTCTCAGCATTTGGAGGCCGGCGGAATAGAATCCCACAGCCTTTTCGATGTCCTCGGCGGGAAACCCGTCGGCGCGAAGCTCGTGCTCCACACGGAATAGCTCCTGCTCGGCGGGGCTGATGGCCGGGCCTGATACGGCGATCACGAAGGCGATATCGCTCGACAGGGAGGCGGCAAGGGGTGAAACCCACCCGCCCTGGCTGATGCCCCATAGCCCTACGGCGTCGGTCCGGATGTCGGAGCGCCCCCGGAGGTAGCGCACAGCGGCTATCGCTTCGTTAGCGCGGTCCTCCAGGTCCTGCTTTAGCCAGTCCCCGGTCGAGTCGCCGCAGCCGGGCTTGTCCCAGAGAAGGGTGGCGAAGCCGGCCTTTCCGAACGGGTCGGTCAGGGCCAGGAAATAGGGGTCGTTGCGCACTCCGGGGCCGGAGCCGTCCACGATAGCTACCGCGGGGTGCGGGCCTTCGCCCTCGGGCACGAGCAGCGTAGCCGCCAGCCTCGTGTCGCCATTCTCAAATGTCAATTCTTCAAGTCGCATTACAGCTCCCTCTGGTGTGTGGACGGTGGACCGTCAAAACGTAAAACGTAACCGCTACCGTCCATCGTCCATCGTCCATCGTCTACTGTCTACCGTCTACCGTCTACCGTCTACCGTCGGTTTAGACTAGCGTCCTTTGTAGGCGGTTGAACTGGTACTCATCGAGTGGGTTGGCGAAGCCTCTGCGGGGCGGCTCATGCTCGACGTGGGTGGAGGGGTAGCTGAGGTCCTCTTCTACCGTGGGGATAGCGGGTGCGCTTACCAGTTGCACCAACAGCCATCTGCGCCTGCGGGGGGTGTTGAAGTGCCACGAAAATCGCGAGCGCCGTATGCCTCTCAAAGCCTCGTTACCCTGCGCTATGGTGCCGATCAAATTAGTAATCATTGTTTTGCTCCTGTCTTTCTTATGCGTTATGCGTCTGCTAACGCTTACTGTCGTCACTATGACTTATCAGTGGATATTAACCGTAGATCTTCTTCATAGCCTCTGCCGCGGTGATCTTGCCGGCGGCGAGGTCGTCCAGGATCTTCTGCTTCTGGTCAGCCGTCATCCTGGGCGAGGTGGATGGGGCCGGGGGCATAGGTGGCATGGGAGGTGTCGCAGGCATGGGGGGCGCGGGCATGTGTGGGGCGGGAATGTGGGGCTTTATCACCTGGGCTTCGTAGAACTCGTACTGATCGACCTCGCTGACCTCGGCATCGCTTACGTCGTATCCCATCGCTCTCACTACTTCGTTCAGCCGAGCCACTACCGTCGGGTACGAAATGCCAAGTTCGTCTTCTACGTCTTTGATCTTCCCTTTGCACTTCATGAAGACTTCGACGAAGCGCACCTGCTCCGGGGTGAGGGCCTGTAGCCTTCCCAGCCCGAACGCGCCGTCGATACCGGTGCCGCACTGGCCGCACTGCAAGCGGGTCACCGTCAATGCGTTGCTGCATACTGGACATTTCCCTGGCAATTGATTCATTTTTCGCGACCTCCATATTCAGAAACTTCATTCCTGTATTGATTTTCTCAATTCTGATGCAATTGTATCACAGGTTTTTTTGTTTGTCAAGGGGTTTATTGACGAATTTGAGTGGAATTTCAATAATCTTAATACTGACTTTGAGTTTTTTGATAAAGGAATGCATTATTGTTGATTATGCCACAGGTAAATGTGTTGGGCTGTTCTCGTGGGGCATGTACCCTGTCCCCTTATATAACTTGCAAGACATAAGACCTCCCGAATTTTGTAAAGTTGGGAAAGGCAATGCCGGTAGGGTAAGCCCCGGAGGGGCGTAAAATGTAGGGTATTGGCCCCTTTCTTACGCCCCTCCGGGGCTGGACATTTTTACTTGTGGGCTGATCCACACGGCGCAAGCCTGTGGCTACTTTCTTACGCCCCTCCGGGGCTGGGCGAGGCATGCCTCGCCCCTACATTTAGGTGCATCCCCTACATTTGTGCGACCATAGAGGGCGGACACGTGGGTCCGCCCCTACGATTTCCTCCAATTTATAGCCTCTTCATCTCAAATTGGGATTACAATGTGTGAGCTATGGTAATATGGCGGCACGATGAAGAGCTTTTGGAGATCGCTGAAGCTGCTGCGTACTCCGCACCTGCCGGCCCAATTTGCCATCATGCAGGATCTACGGGTCTATACCAGGGTGGGCTACCTGTACGCTGCCCTGCGGTCCGGCCTACTGCATGCGTTGCGGGCACCAGCTACCGGGCACGAATTGGCGCGCAAGCTCAACGTGCAACGCCCGGAGCTACTGGAAGCTTTGCTGCGCGTGGGGGTTTCTATTGGGGAGCTATCTATTCGCGGGGGGCGCTATCGTGTACGGGGCGCTCGCTCCAAAGCTTTGCTTGACCCGACCAACGATCCGCTGGCAGCGGTGATCGAGGAGTTCGTTACATACCATGCCTCGGTCTACCGGCACATGCCTGAGCGCCTCTCCGGCGCGCCTCTCGGCGACTACCTGTCGGGCACGGGTGACCTGATAGCCCGCTCATCAAGGGTGCTTGAGCCGTTCATGGCTGATTTCGTCAGGGAGGCCGCCACCAGGGGGAACCCTGGCACCCTCCTCGAGATAGGGTGTGGCTCAGGCATATACATACGCCACGCGGCGGAGGCTAACCCCCGCCTGACGGGTATGGGCATCGATATGCAGGAGGACGTGGTGCGGCAGGCCCGCGACAACCTGGGGCAGTGGGGCCTCGTTGACCGCTTCAAGGTCGTGCTGGGCGATATACGCATGCCACCCCCGGATGTCGGCGAGGGATACGACCTGGTAACCCTGTACAACAACGTCTACTATTTCCCGGTCGAAGAGCGCGGTGCCCTCTTCAAGACGCTCCGTGCCCTCGTTAGCCCAGGCGGGTCGCTGGCCCTCCTGTCGAGCATGCAGGGCACGACCCCTCTCGCGGCGGACTTCGATCTCAGCCTCAGGTCCACCCAGGGCTGCTCCCCGCTCCCCCGCCTTGCTGGCCTCAAGCAACAGCTCCAAGCCGCAGGTTTTCGCCGGGTGGAATCAACCCGCTTGGTCCCAACAGAGCCTTTCTATGGGGTGATTGCTACCCTGGATAACAGTTAATAAGTATTGTAGGGCCAGGCATGCTTGCCCTCGCGTACCAAACTCAGGGCTATGGGCTGCGTCCGCGATATTGAGCGTATTTTGAGGACTACCCTACTAAGAGGTTGTTATTCTGAGTACTATGCTAACAAGACTGTGGGGAGGAAGCCGAGCCAATACCCATTGTCATTCTGAGCTTGCGAAGAATCCGGTGGGGAGAGATCGAGTACATTGCTCAAGACAAGGCTTACCTGAGACAATATCCCTACCCACCGGATTCTTCGCAAGCTCAGAATGACAATGGCCACTTGTTGCTCCATTCGGACACATTTTCGTTAGCTAAGTATTCAGCATACAAAGGGTAGTGGGTCGGCTTCCTTGCTACATTTTTGTTAGGAATGACATACCTGTAGTGGGTTTGTAGGCACAACAGAGTATTCCTACGCAGGCATAACTCTTGCTTATCCTCGTACATATGTACCGGCTACTGCCGGCGGCATGAAAAACGCTTGCGGCCCTGGCGGCTTGTTCGCACCGTCACGTTTCAAGAAGACACTAGATTTCGGGTACCTATTTGGAAGAACATACCGTGATTCAACCCTAGTACTAATTCCGTTCTGCACAAAACACTATTGGGGCGTTGCATTTTGCGCGGTTCTGATCTAACATATACACATCGCGGGAGGGGCCGGGCGCGGAGGCGTATCACGGGTGCGTATATACCTCCAGAGATTAACGTATATAAACTCCTCTGGCGAACGCAAAGATACCGGATAGAGGAGAGGATTGCTAAATTATGCCACTTACTAATATGAGATCGCCGCTGATCGGCATCGCTACAATAGACGACCATGACGCGGCGGGCATGCACGCTCCGCGCTTCAGTTTGAACCAGAGCTACGTAAAGGCGGTGGAAGCTGCCGGGGGAATACCCCTGCTTATTCCGCAACTGGAAGACGAAGGGGCCTTACGCCGCATCTACGACATGCTGGATGGTATTCTCATGCCCGGCGGCCTCGACATTCACCCGAAGCACTACGGCCAGGAGCCTCACCCGGCCCTCGACCCCACCGACGTTGGCCTCGATTTCGTGGAGACCACGCTTCTCCCCTGGGCTTTGGAAGATGACCTGCCGGTGCTCGGCATTTGCCGGGGAGAGCAGGTGATCAACGTGGTGATGGGCGGCACCCTCATCCAGGACATCTACAGCCAGTACACCACCACGATAGACCACCGCGAGTCGTTCAAGCGCAGGATACGCGACTTCCTGGCGCACGACATAGCCATAGATCCGGAATCGCGCCTGCGCACCCTGGCGGGCGAGGACCGCATCTGGGTCAATACATCGCACCACCAGGCCGTTGACAAGGTGGCCCCCGGCCTGCGCGCTACCGCCTGGTCGCCCGACGGGATAGTGGAGGGGATCGAGGCCCCCGACCGCCGCTTCCTGGTAGCGGTACAGTGTCACCCCGAGGAGATGTGGCGCAAGCACGCCTGGGCGCGACGCCTCTTCAAGACCTTCGTGGACACGGCCTCGGATGTGATGCAGTCGCAGCACCACCGCACCGGCAGCATACACCCCGTGCCGGCGCTACAGAGCGCATAAAGTTGCCGGATGAAATACGAAGAGGACCGCCCAGGGTGGTCCTCTTCTCTATTGATGCATTTGGGCGGCTTGCAGTATATTAGGGCCATGCCATCCAACAAGGCCACCCTCATTATCCACTCGGCGGCGGAGCTTGTCACGTGCGCTCCTTTATCCGCTACCCTCGACGAGCCAACCTCACGCGTACCACAGCCTAAAAGCCGAAAGCTGAAGGCCGAGGACCAAACTCCCAGGCGCGGGGCCTCCCAATCCGATGCAGGAATCATTCTCAATGGCGCGGTCGCCATCCGTGGGGGCCACATCCTGGCCGCCGGCCCTACCGAAACGATCCTGCCACAGTACCGGGGGGAGGATACGCGCCTGCTCGATGCTTCGGGCAAGACGGTGACCCCTGGCCTGGTGGACGCGCACACCCACCTTGTGTGGGCGGGTTGGCGCGACGAAGAGTACGAGCTACGGCTGAAGGGGGCGACCTACCTGGAGATCATGGAGGCGGGCGGCGGCATCATGTCCACCGTGCGCGCCACCCGCCTGGCCTCCGAAGAAGAGCTAAAGGAGCTAACCAGGGAGCGCCTGATGCGCATGCTCGCCCACGGCACGACTACCGTGGAGATCAAGAGCGGCTACGGCCTCTCGGTGGAAGCCGAGCTGAAATCGTTATGGGCGATCCGCGACCTGAATATGGAGTTGCAAGCGGAGAGCAGAGGCCCACGTATCGCGCCTACCTTCCTCGGCGCGCATGCCATTCCAACCGAGTACGCCGACAAGCCTGATGATTATGTCAAGCTTATTATCAACAAGATGCTCCCGACCGTCGCCCGCGAAGGGCTGGCGGAGTGGTGCGACGTATTCTGCGACAAAGGAGCCTTCAATGCCGACCAGACTCGCCGCATCCTCAAGAAAGCCAAAGAGCTTGGCCTGGGCATACGCATCCACGCTAACGAGTTCGAGCGCGTGGGTGCGGTGCAGGTGGCGGTTGAGATGGGCGCGATCTCAGCCGACCACCTGCTGATCATGGAGGAGGAGGATATAGCCGCCCTGCGTGACGCGGGCACGGTGGCCGTCCTCCTTCCGGGCACGCCGCTCGGCCTTGGCTTGAAGGATTACGCCCCGGCGCGCGCGCTGATCGAAGCGGGGGTGCCCGTGGCCCTCGCCACCGACTGCAACCCCGGCACCTGCCCATCCGAGAACCTGGCTTTGATGATCTCGCTCGCCTGCTCGCAGATGCGAATGACGCCCGCCGAGGCGATAGTCGCCGCCACTATCAACAGCGCCCATGCCTTGAATCGCGGCCACCTCATAGGGAGCCTGGAACCGGGCAAGCTCGCCGACATCGTCATCTGGAACGCGCCCAACCACCGCCATCTGGCGTATCACTTCGGGGTGAACCTGGCAGAAGCCGTGCTGGTGGACGGCAACCTCGTCGAGGGGATCTACTCCGAAAGCGCGCTTGACGCCCAGGCCCAGGAAGACGCGGTCGAGCGCTTCCTTTCATAACCTCAAATTAGAGCATCTAAGGCGCGCTCACGCTGAGCGTGAAGGCGGGCCGTACCATCCCCACCACGTCGCCGGGACGGTTGCGGACCTCTTCCAACCAATATTGCTCCAGCTTGTTGAGGCTCTCTTCGGTCAGGAACCCCGCCTGACGGAGGCCCTCTATTACCGAGGGGTTGCGGGCGCGCCCTGACGAGTCGCCATCGAGCAGCTTGAGCGCGAACCCAGCCGAAGGTTCCACCGCGTCGCCCAACCGCGCCACGCAGTAGGCCCCTTCGGCCCCGGCCTTCGCGACAAGCGTGCCGCCCGCAGCCCGCATGAGGTCCGTATCTAGCCGCCCCCGGCGGGCCGCCACCATCTCAGGATAGGCGTTCATAGCGGCTGTGATCCGGCGCACCACGCTCCGGCGAGGCTCGGGCCAGTATTCGGGCTGCCCCAGCCTCGCGAACGAGGTCGCCATGGCGTGCAACGAAATCCCGAACGTGCATACTCCACACCCATCCACTCCCACGTGGACCGAATCCGGCTCCAGGCCCGCGAATTCGGCGATGGTCTGTAACATGATGTGCTGCACAGGGTGGCGCGCCGTCTCGTATCCGCCCACCGGCCACCCGTGGAAGCGCGCCAGTGCCAGCATACCCGCGTGCTTGCCGGAGCAATTATTGTGCAATACGGTGGGGTGCTCACCGCGTTCCGCCATCTCCCGCGCCGTATCTTTGTCGTATGGTATATGCACACCGCAGGCCAGGGCGTCAGGGCCAAGCTCGATCTTGTCCAGGATGCTCAGTACCGCCTCGACGTGGATATCCTCACCCCCGTGCGAGCCGCATATGACGGCGATCTCCCGTTCGGTCAGCCCGAAGTGGTCGGCGGCGCCGCTCTCGACGAGGGGTACGGCCTGTACCGGCTTGGAGGATGAGCGGTAGTACGTCACGAGGCCAGGGTTTCCCGCCGACGCCAGCAGCGCACCCTCGACGTCGCACACCGCGATTGCTCCGAAATGTACCGACTCGATCAGCGGCCCCCGCGTCACCTCCACGAGGATAGCCGGGCTGCGCTCAGGGTTATGTTTGGGGTCCGTGGTCATGGTTTGGATTTCCTGGGTTGTCAGTTGTCGGTTGTCGGTTGTCGGTTGTCGGTTGTCGGTTGTCGGACAAAGTGAAACACGGAAATGACGCCTGATGCTTGCCCAAAATCTTAACTTCCAACTTAAGAGATTTCCATTGGAAGTTAAGATCCACCCATTCAAAAATGTGGTCTACCCACTTAAGGCAGTGCCATCGTCAGATCAGATCCCAACTGACAACTGACAACTGACAACTGTCAACTGTCAACCGACAACCGTCTGTCATCCTGACTTCACACTGATAGATACGCCGTCGCGCAGGGGCACAATGGTGGTTGTGAGCCTGGGGTGGTGGGCGATAGCCTGGTTGAAGGCTGCTATGCCCTGCGTGGATAGGCGGGCGTTTGCTGGGGCGAGCACCTCGCCTGAGCGGAGGGCGTTGTCGGACAGTAAGAGGCCGCCGGGGCGTAGTCTCCTTATGCATAGGTCGAGCATCTTGAGCGCGGTGTCCGAGCTATCGAACTGGGTAAGCACGTCGAGGAAGATCAGGTCGAAGCTCTCCTCCATGCCGTTCATCACGACCAGGGCATCGCCACGGCGCACGGCGCACACGCTCGCCAGCTCGGCCTGCCGGAAGTACGCCTCAGCCCACCCGGCTCGCCCTTCGTCCTTCTCGATGGTGACCACCCGGCCCCCATTCTGCCGGGCGGCGAGACACAGCCACAGCGCCGAGTACCCTATGGCCGTGCCCACATCCAGTATCTCCTTTGCCCTGGTGGCAAGCGCCAATGTGTAGAGGAATTGCCCCTCCATCGGCCCGATGATCGGGATCCCCTCGCGCTCGGCGTGCGCCTCCATATCCGCCAGTACGCCCGCGCGCCCCGGTACAAGGCCCAGCAGATACTCTTCTACACTGGCATCCGTTATGCCGAAATGCTTCATGTTGATTGGCCCTGCATGCTATGCGCCCGCGTCATCTTTCCCTTTGGCATCGCCGAACACCGCCCGGTAGTCCGCGAGGACCTCCTGGGCTTCGTTGTGGCGAGGTGGAGGCTTGCCCTCCTGGTGGTCCCACTCGTGCAGGCACCGGGTGCACCTGTACGTGAATATGCGAACCGCATTCGCCTCCCGGCTGACCCGCCGCGCGGTCGCCACGGAGATGGCGCCCAGGGCCAGTATACCACCCAGGATGAGGGCCAGCCATAGGGAGTCCGGCCCGAACAGCCAGGTGACAGCTACCGAGGCGGCTATGAGCGATACAATCGCTATAACTCCTGTGGTCTCGACGCTGAGGGCTGCTGTTTGCTGGAAAGTCGCGCCCGTGCTCAAGTCGCGCCACAGGGAGCTTGTATGCTCCCCATAGGCCCCGCAGTTGGGGCATTGGGCCGGCTCTATCTTGACGTGCCGGTTGGGCGGCTGGGGCCAGAGTTTCATGGGGGACCATCCAGCCTTAGCGTGATAGCTTCCGCGCTGTGCGGGAAGTGCACCGCGAACGCCCTGAGCAGGCCGTAGCAGCCCGCCAGCATCATATCGCCGTGCGGCACGGCCAGGTAGACGGGCCAGGGCGTTTCCATCCCGGCCAGCATGAAGCGGCGCGGGCCGGTTACCAGGCAGACGGTAGGCTTGGCCAGCACGCCAGGCGCGCCAGGCATAGTGAGCGCCCCGTGCCCGCTGTCATCGAACACTTGCTGGTTAGTCAGAGTGCCTGCCGACATGGATTGGAGAAGACGCACTAGCTTAGGCCTGTCCACCAGGCCGGTGTGGTGCTCGAATAGCGCCCGGATGCGCCCGCCGACGATGTGAAACGCCAGTACGTGGAAATTGCCCACGTTCACGAAGAGGGCGCTCCCATCGGCAGCCTTCCGCACGACCGGATCGCCCAGCGCCCCGAGCAGGGCCGCGGGGCCGGTATCCATGAGCAACAGGGGCAGGTCGGCATAGTCGCTCGCGGCCAGGGTGGAGGCCACCGCCAGCATGCGCGTGAGGTCGGGGTGGACCTCGCCGGCAGGCGCGGCGAAGGCCGCCAGCGCTGTCTCTACCGGCTCGTCGACCCACTTTCGTAGCTGCTGGGATATGTAGTCGAACCGGAAGCGGCGGTCGCTGTAGCCGGGCGGCGCGTTGCCGTGGTCGAACACCGCTACCGCCAGCGCATCGTAGCAGGCAGGCTCTTCGAACATGCTGAGCGCGGTATGGATCGCACCGAGGGTCACATCTTCCATTGCCAGGAGGGTAGCACGCGCTGGACCGAGATCGTGCCGCAGTCTATCCAGGTCGCCGGGGCTTACCACGCGCACGCCCATTGCCTCCACCCGCGCAAGGTCGTCGTCGAAGGTGCGAGCGGCATCTGGCACGGCGTACACCTCCAAACCTGCCTTGATATGGTCTTCGACGGCCCAGGCTCCAGGCCCGCCGCCCATCGTGACACCGTCCAGCAATAAAGTGTGCTGCCTGGCGGTGGCCTCGCGCACTCGGCGCGCCAGGATCTGCGTGGGTGAGGGCATGATCATATGCACGCAATTCTCGATCTCGGTGGAGGAGTCGAACAGGAGGATGTCCTGCGTGCCTGTGCCTACGTCGATGCAGAGGATGCGCATGGGGAAGGGGGATTGGGGATTGGGGATTGGGGGTTAAGGGATTAAGGGATTAAGGGGTTAGGAGTTGGGGTGTCTCCCAGGACCTGGACTTGTTCGCCTACTAGCCGCCACACTAGGGGGCGCATTATGTCGGGGTCGGCGCTGGTGTAGACAGTAAGCTTACCTTTTCGTTCGCCTGGATAGAGAAGGCCGTGCGAGGCCAGCACTCGCGCTGTTTGCCGGGACACGCCATCGCCCGAGTCGATCAGGCGTATTCTATCGCCTATTACCTTGCGCACGATGGAATAGAGGAACGGGTAGTGGGTACAGCCGAATACAATAGCATCCGCGTTGCGCTCAAGCATTGGGGCGAGGAAGCGGCGCACCGATTCCTCGGTCTGGGGCGTGTCGAGGTCGCCGCGCTCTACGGCCTCCACCCAGCCTTCAGGGGCTACCTTCACGACCTCTACCCCGGCAGGCGTGGCGAACCTGTCGATCACGTCGGCCAGCAGCCGCCCCCGGATCGCCGCCTGGGTAGCGAGTACGCCCACCACTCCGGTGCGCGTGGACTCGACCGCGGGCTTGACGGCGGGGACCAGCCCCACAATCGGCAGGGGGTAGATGGCGCGCAGGTGCTCAAGCCCGGCGGCGGAGGCTGCGTTGCAGGCCACTACGACCGTCTTGGCCCCGCGCGAGAGGAGGAAGGCTGTGATCCAGGCCGAGCGCTCGCGCAGCCACTCGTCGGGACGCTCTCCGTATGGGCAGTGAGCGTTGTCGCCGTAATAGATGATGTCTTCGTGAGGAAGGAGCCGCCGCAACTCCGCGATTACCGACAGCCCGCCCATACCCGAGTCGAAGGCCCCCACCGGGCAGAGCGCCGCTATAGAAGCAAATGGGTGCGGTTTGTCTTGGGCCGCGCCCTCCATCGCCCCCGGTCCAACAGCCCGCTCGATAGCATCCGGTAGATGCGCCACGCTCATGCTTTGCCTCCTACAGGCTAGTATCCACCCGCCTTCGTGGGTTGTCAAGCGTGGGACGGTTGTCAGTTGTCAGTTGTCGGTTGTCGGTACATTGCCATCCCAGACAACATGTTAATCAAGCTGTGGATTCAACGCAGAGCTAACAGAGATGACAGAGAATGACGAATAAATAAGAAAACTCTGCTTACCTTTGCTATCTCTGCTACCTCTGCGTTGAAAATGCACACTGACTACGAACCTGTCGCCTCGCTACCGACAACTGACAACTGACAACTGACAACCGACAACCGTCATTCCTTCAACAGCATACGCAGGAAGAAGGGAACCATATTCTCCATCTCCCACTTGCGCTCCAAGCCGGGGAGGATCGTCAGGTGATAGTTGAGCACCAGGTGTAGGGGTGCGAGTTGCATAGACAGGTCGAATGCTGCCCTCAGGCGCTCCATTGATGCGTATACGTGCCACGGCTCCAGGTAGGCGTCGCGCAGGCGGGCGTATGCATCGGGTCCACCGGGTAAGCGCACATCTGTGTGTCCGAAGAGGTAGAAGACGCTGAAGAATGGGTGCGACACCGTGCTGTCTGACCAGTCGAAGTAGAGGAACCCATCGCCCCTATCGATTATATTCTGCGGCCACATATCTCCGTGATCCAGCGAAGGCGGGATACCGTACTCGCCCAACATGGCGAGACCATCCTCTAACCGCGGGATGAGAGCGCGCAACCGGGCAAGCTCATCCTCTGTGAACGGTGTGTGCCCCATGCTCAAGTGTGACTCGGCTCCAGCCAGGAATGGCCGCATCGAAGCTGACACTCTATCAAGCCTCCGGTCGGGACAACCGAGGATAAGTAGCTCTTCAACGTTACGTGACAGGGATGCCTGTATGCTCGCCAGGGTACCGAGCGCTTCTTTCCACCGTTCCAGGTTGTCCACGGTGTCCAGGCGCGCGCCGCCAAAGTCCCGCATTAACATGAACCGCCGCTCAAGATCGGCGGCAGGCAATGCCGGGAAATTCCCTGGGAAACGACCATCGAACATGAGCAGTAAGGGTATCTCGTGTCCGAACATCGGTGGCAGCGCTTTGAAATAGATATAGCCCTCTCTCGTTGGCACACGAGCCAGGTAGGAGCGCTCCCACGCCCGCAATTGGACGAAATCGCCTTCATGAGCAATACCCAGCTTGTCGAGTTGTTCAGTTGCCCACTCGACCGCTTGCTTGTGCCACCCTGGGCGCATCCAATCCTTGCGTAGTGGCGATAAAGGTGCACCCTCTGCCTCGTCAAACCATTGCTCGATCCAGGGCCGATGCTGGGGCTGCCGCAACGCCAGGCCATCGAGGTCTGCCCTATCTATCCAACGCGCGCCTACCGGCGGCGACCAACGGGGGTCGTGGTTTTCCAGCGCATACAGGCGGTGTACGTGTCCCAGGTTGGCCTCGCCATCCTGCGGGTCCGAGCGCGTATAGAGGCACGAAAGGGTGCTCACTTGCGCACCGAGCAAATCGCGCATCGCGGCATTTACATGGTCCACCTCCTGCCAGTATCGCCGCTTGTGCATAACGAACCCAGGCAGGGTCCAGTGATCCCCATCGCGCAGTACCAACAAACGCCGGAACGCGGCATCTGGCAACAACACGTGATAATGCCAGGTCAGGTTAGGCAAAGGTGTGCTCATAGGAACATTAAACAGGCGGATTCAAACGCAAGTCCCGTAGGGGCTACAATATGCCGCTCCTACGGGACTTGCGCTTGGGTGGACCATTTGTGGATCATCACCCCAGTTTATGGAGTAGCCTCGGGGGGGCGTAAGATAGAGTCAAGCACCTACGTCTTACGCCCCTCCGAGGCTACATGCCCTACGGTTCTACGGCAGCAATCGTACACCCTGGAACAGCCTGCTCACGTCGAAGAAGGTGATGATCGCCATCAGGGCGAGGAGCACCACCATACCAGCGAAGTGGACCATGCCCTCTTTCTCAGGCGCGATCCTGCGCCCACCCCTCAGCAGCTCGATGAGGATGAAGAGGAGGCGGCCACCGTCGAGCGCGGGCAGCGGCAGCAGATTGATCATAAAGAGCGATATGCCGAGCAAGGCCGTCAGGTTGAGCAGACCGTTGATCCCGGCCTCCTGGGCTACCTCGCCGGTCAGTTGGCCGATGCCCACGATAGATGTGACGCCCGGCCCCTGTGCGCCGCCAGACAGCGCCTGACCGATGCCGGTCGGTATGCTCGCAACCACGTCCCAGGTGCTCTTCAAGGCGCGGCCCATGGCTTCCCAGGGGGTGTAATAGACCGTGCGAACGGGTACGTACAAGCTGAAGTCAAACCGCCCTGTGCCTTTGTCAATGGTTACTGTAGTTTGCTCGCCTGCGCGTAGCACCGACAACTCGACCGGGCCTGTGGCCGTGCTGATCAGATTCTCCGCGAGTGCATTGTTGTCTACCGGCTGCCCGTTGACCGCCACTATCACGTCGCCGCCCAGCAGCCCGGCCTTCGCTGCCGTTCCGCCTTCGCGTACCGTGCCAACAGTGGCGGGCGCATACCAGGGAGAAAGCAACACACCCAGGTAAGGGGAGACCTTGTTGGGCGTGACCAGTAGGTCAAGTTCCTGGCCACCGCGAAGTACAGTGTACCTGGTCTCCATGCCGCCGTACCGGCTGCTCAGGCTGCGTATCTCTTCGTCTGAGGAGACGGGGAAGCCATCGATCTTCACGATCTTGTCGCCTGGCAGGATGCGGGCTTTGAATGCGGGCGCATTTTCAGTGACCGCCGCGATGCCGGTCATGGGCGCTTGCGACGTGTCCAGCTCCCGCGTGCCCGATATCGCCATACCCGCGAAGATCAGGAGGGCCAGCAGCAGGTTCATTGTGGACCCGGCGGCCAGCACGATGATCCGCTTCCAGGCGGGAGCTTTGCCGAACGAGCGCGGGTCGTCCGAGTCGCCATTCTCACCCGTGATCTTCACGAAGCCGCCGATAGGCAGCCAGTTCATCGAGTAATCTATTCCATTCCGCCTGATAGCGAACATGCGCGGCGGGAAGCCTATACCAAACTCCTCGACCTTGATGCCGAGCCAAATCGCGGTGAAAAAGTGCCCCATCTCGTGGACTATAATCAATATGCCCAGAACAGGGAACACCCAAAGCCAAGCCAGCCAACTCAAATCCATTGTTATCTCCCAGTGTGTAAAACGCAAAACGTAATGCGTAAAACGTAAGTGACGAGTGACGCACTTACGTTTTGCGTTTTACGTTTTACTAACCATCTCTTCAGCCGTACGTCTTGCCCAGGCGTCGGCCCACTTTATATCCTCTATATCGGGATGGGGAATTGCCACGTCAACGTGCTTTGCAAGCACTGCTTCTATTATACCAGGAATCTGCCCAAAACGGACCTCTTCGCGCAAGAATGCCCCTACCGCGATCTCGTCGGCGGCAGCCAGGGCCGTGGGGTACGTGCCGCCGCTACGGCCCGCCTCGAACGCCAATTCGAGGGCGGGGAAGCGGGCGCGGTCCACCGCCTCGAAATGGATAGCGCCCAAGGCATGCCAGTCGGCGCGGGGGTGCGCGGCGTTCGGATAGCGGTGGGGGTGGGTGAGCGCGTACTGGATCGGCACGCGCATATCGGGTATGCCCAACTGCGCCTTGGCCGAGCCGTCCACGAAGCGCACCATCGAGTGGATGATGCTTTCAGGGTGGACCACCACCTCTATATCGTCGAAGGGCACGCCGAAGAGCCAGTGCGCCTCGATGACCTCCAGGCCCTTGTTCATCAGGGTGGCCGAGTCGATGGTCACTTTGGCCCCCATGTTCCAGGTGGGATGGTTGAGCGCCTGCTGGGGCGTGGCGTTATAGGTGCTTTCGCGGTCCCATTTGCGGAAGGGGCCGCCTGAGGCGGTCAGCACCAGTTTCTCGATGCAGTCCCATGCGCCGCTCGCGCCCCGCGTATCCTGCATGCCTTGCGCTTCCGGCTCGCCTACCAGGCACTGCCAGATCGCGCTGTGCTCGCTATCGATGGGGCGGATGCGGATGCCCATCTTACGGGCTAAGCCGGTGACGATCTCGCCAGCCATCACGAGCGCCTCTTTGTTGGCGAGCGCCACCTCTTTGCAGGCTTGCAATGCAGCCAGCGTGGGGGCGAACCCGGCATGGCCGGTGGTGGCGACTATCACCATGTCTACTTCAGGGTGCGAAGCGATCTCCACCATGCCAGCCTCGCCCACCAGGATGCGCGGCCCATGTTCCACGGCGGTCTTAGCGACCTCTTCATCGGCCAGGGCCAGCAATAGGGGCGGCTGGGGCAACGACGCGGCCTGCTTGAGGAGGGCATCGCGGTCGCGGCCCGCCGCCAGCGCGACCACGCGGAAGCGGCCCTCCAGGCGGCTGATCACGTCGAGCGTCTGGGTGCCGATGGAGCCTGTGGAGCCGAGGAGGGCGATGTTGATCTTGGATTTTGGATTTTGGATTTTGGATTGGGGCATTGGGGAGTATTGCGTATTGCTTATTGCGTATTGCGTGCTGCTTATTGGGGTTTTAGAGATTGGGGGCTAGTCTGAGGGGGATGTAGAGGGCAAGGGCGATCAGGATAGGCTCGTGGCTGAGTTCTACCAGGGTGCGGGCCAGGTTGAAGCCTTTGGCCGGCGCGGCGCGAGAGCCGGAAGCGGCGGACACGAGGGGGCGTGTGAGGAGGCCGATCAGGAGCGCGCCGCCGATGAGCACGCCCACCAGCAGCCCGAAGATCGCCCGCCACAATGGGTCGGTGGCGACGTTGAACATAGTGAGCGAGAAGATCACCACGCCCAGCGACGTAGCGAGTATGAGGGAGAGCACGCTCGCGGCGGGGCTGTTGCCAAGCCTGCCTATCCTTCGGATTACGAGGGACACGGCCTCGAAAATAAGCGGGGGGAGGAGCACCAGCAACACGAGCGGCCCCACTTTGTTGGAGAAGCTGTTGACCACCAACCACATAGCCTGCACGCCCAGGGACGAATAGAGCGCCACCGCCATGACCAGCGCCCAATCTCGCAAAGCGCGTGGCAGATCGTGCCGCCCCAACTGCGCGGCCAGCGTCAGCGCGGTTACAGGGCCAAGAGCGTCCACTGTACGTTCAGGGCCGATCAGCACGCCAGGGATCGTCAGCGCTCCGTATGCCGCGACCGCCAGCAGGGTCCATAACAGGCGGCTGCGCCGGGTACCTTCGAACAGGTTATTGGAGGCAATACCGGCCAGCAGGAAACCCCACAAGAGGAGGGTGGCCGGGACCGGGTTGAGGAAACCCCAGGCTACGAACCACGACAACGGGGTGCCCACCGACATGAGCAGCACGATGGCAACGACAAGGAGGATCTTCCAGATGAGGTTGGCCCAGTTGGCGCGGGGCGCCCCGGCCCCTCCCATCCTGGCCTTACTCGCCTGGGTATCCATATATGCCACTTACTTTATTTCACGGTAGCGGGGTCAAGCGATACAGAGGGAGCTTCAGAAGACACGGCAGCATGGGGGGCATTGCCGTTGTACTCGTGAAGCTCTTCCGGTAGGATACCGCCGAACTTGCGGTTGCGCCTGCCGTACTCGGCAATCGCCTCGCGGAAGCACTCTTTATCGAAATCGGGCCAGCAGGTGGGCGTCGAATAGTATTCCGCATAAGACGCCTGCCACACGAGGAAGTTGCTCAGGCGCATCTCACCCGCCGTACGCACTATCAGGTCGGGGTCGGGTATGTCGCGTGTATAGAGATGGCGCGAGATCGCCTCCTCTGTGATATCCTCAGGCTCCGCGCCGGCAGCCACAAGCTCGCGCACGGCCCGCACGATCTCGTCACGACCGCCATAGTTGAAGCAGACGCTCAATATCAGGCGGTTGTTGTGCCGGGTGGTCTCCAACGCGTAGGCGATGGCTTTTTGCAAGGAAGGCGGCACGTTCTCCATGTGGCCCAGGTGCCGAATCTGCACGCCTTCGCGCGATAGTTCGGGCGTCTCCTTGTGGATCACCTCGGCCAGTATGCGCATGAGGCCCTGCACTTCGCCGCTCGGGCGGTTCCAGTTTTCAGTGGAGAAGGCGTACACCGTGAGGTACTTCACGTCGTTCTCGACGCATGCGTGCACTATACGCCGGATATTCTCGGTCCCGGCCCTGTGCCCGGCCAGCCTGGGCAGGCCGCGCTTGCGCGCCCATCTCCCGTTGCCATCCATGATAATAGCGACGTGCCGCGGCTTAGGATCAAAACCGTTGTCAAGTGCGGAATGCGGAGTATGGAGTGCGGAATTATCAGACATCAGTAGTAATCACTCGTGCTTCAGAATAGGTTTCCCCAGGATTATATTCACCAACATATACCAGTATCAACGTCTTGAGTGCTTAACAGCTTACCTCATAGTCAATCTACGCAAGAAACCGGCAATCCGTTACCTGGGATTCGACCTCATTCCGCACTCCACATTCCACACTCCGCAATCGTCAAACTTCCATTACCTCGTCTTCTTTGGCCTGCCCTACTACCTCGGCTTCGCGGGTGTATTTGTGCACCAGGTCGTCCAGGCGCTCGTTGGCGCGCCTATGCTCGTCCTCGGAGATCATCTTCTCGCTCTCCATCTCCTTCAGGTCGTGCATCACGTCGCGCCTGATGTTGCGGATCGAGACGCGCCCTTCTTCCACTTTATGCCTGAGAGATTTCACCATGTCGCGCCTGCGCTCCTCGGTTAGCGCGGGGATAGGGATGCGGATCAACCGCCCATCGTTGGAGGGGTTGAAGCCCTGCTCGGACTTCTGCAAAGCCTTCTCGATAGCTGGCATGGAGCCTTTGTCGTAAGGCTGCACCACCAGCAGGCGCGGCTCAGGGGCGTTGATCTGGGCGAGCTGGTTCAACGGCGTGAGGGTACCGTAATACTCCACCATCACGCGCTCGACGAGCGCGGGCGTAGCGCGCCCGGTGCGCACCGAGTGCATATCGCGCTTGACGGCCTCGATAGCCTTCTTCATCCGATCTTCAGCGTCTTTTAGTACATCATCAATCATTCTTTCACCTCAGGGATCAGGGACCAGGGACCGGGGGCCAGGGATCAGGTTTCGGTCGTCCGTCTACCGTCTACCGTCCGTCAATAGACGCCTACGTTCGTACCTACGTGTTCGCCCATGACTACGCGCAGGATATTGCCGCGCTGCTGGAGATTGAAGACGACTATGGGCAGGTAGTTCTCCATGCAGAGGGCCATGGCGGTGGCGTCCATCACGCGCAGGTTCATTTCTAGGGCCTGTTTGTAGGAGAGCGTATCGAACTTGGAGGCGTCGGGGTTGCGCTCCGGGTCGTCGTTATATACCCCGTCCACCTTGTTCTTCGCCATGAGGATGACCTCGGCCCCGATTTCGAGGGCGCGCAGGGCGGCGGCTGTGTCGGTGCTGAAATAGGGGTTGCCCGTGCCGGCGGCCAGGATGACCACGCGACCCTTTTCCATGTGGCGTATGGCGCGCCTGCGGATGTACGGCTCGGCGACTTCGTGCATGGCGATGGCCGACTGCACGCGGGTGGGTATCTTGTGCTTTTCGAGGGCATCTTGCAGGGCCAGGCCGTTGAGCACGGTCGCCAGCATGCCCATGTAATCGGCGGTGGAGCGGTCCATACCCTGCGCCGAGGCAGCGAGGCCACGCCAGATGTTGCCGCCACCCACCACAATAGCCACCTGCACGCCACGCTCCACGACCTCACGCACCTGCTCGGCTATGGAGTTCACTACGCTGGAGTCGATACCGGAACCGAGGTCGCCCGCCAGCGCCTCTCCGCTCAATTTGAGCAGGATGCGCTTGTAACGCGGTTTCTGCTCGGTATGAGCCAGTTGGGCCACACTCAGGCCGGAGGTAGTGCCGTAATCGTCGTCGGGATCGGCGGGGGAATAACTGTCTAGCATAGTGGGCGGTGCTCCTAGAGACGGTGGTTTCTCTAGGTGCTAAGTGTATCAGGTTTGGGGGTGGAGTGCAAAAGACGGTGGACGGTGGACGGTGGACGGTAACAAAGCATTACCGTCTACCGTCTACCGTCTACCGTCCACCGTCCGATTCTTAGCTTTCGCTTTCAGTCGTGGTGGTGTTCGCGCCGCTCATGCCTACTTCGAAGCGCATGACGCGGCTGATCTGGATGTTCTCGCGCACCTGGGCGATGGTCTCTTTGATCAGGTCGCGGATGGTGCGGCGGGAGTCGCGGATGTACTCCTGGTTGAGGAGGGCATCAGGCTCGTCGCCCTCGCCTCCCATCGTGCCTATGGTGCTGGGGTTCATCGAGGCCACCTGCATGGCGATCTCGCGCGCCAGCTTGCGGAACTCGTCGGTGCGCGCCACGAAGTCGGTCTCGCAATTGACCTCCACCAGCGCGCCGATGCGCCCGCCGGTGTGAATATACGATTCGATCAGGCCTTGCCTGGCCTCGCGTCCTGCCACTTTGCTGCTTGTCGCCAAACCCTTCTGGCGCAGGATCTCGGTGGCCTTGTCCATGTTGCCGCCCGCGTCCTGGAGCGCCTTCTTGCAGTCCATGATACCCGCGCCTGTTTTCTCGCGCAGCTCTTTCACTGCCCCTGCCGATACGTTGTCCATGCCTGGTAAGCCTCCTTAATGGGATTAGGG